>NZ_AXWV01000163.1 GCF_000482845.1 Anaerobiospirillum succiniciproducens DSM 6400 | reverse complement strand
GTGCGTAAATTATTTAAGAAAAGTTTGAAAAGTAGCCTATATATGGCAATCGTCTACATGGCAATTACGTTTATGATAACACTCTTGTATCAATTTAAGCCATTGATCTGGGCTGTTAAGCGATCAGAGATCTGAAGACCTGCTGCGTCATCTTTGGAGCTGTTGATACGAAGACCGCTTGAGAGTCTTTGGTATGAAGTGTTCAGCGCAAGAGTGGAGTTAGCGAGTTTGCGCTGAGCGTTAATAGAGCTAACG
Source organism: Anaerobiospirillum succiniciproducens DSM 6400 (assembly GCF_000482845.1). Taxonomy (GTDB): domain Bacteria; phylum Pseudomonadota; class Gammaproteobacteria; order Enterobacterales; family Succinivibrionaceae; genus Anaerobiospirillum; species Anaerobiospirillum succiniciproducens. The sequence goes on along the minus strand of NZ_AXWV01000163.1, from coordinate 761 downwards.
TTGGTATTAACGTATAAGGCCATGGTTATTGTCCTTTTCTTGTCCAGCACAAGCTAATGCGCTTGCCCCTCATCAGCATTTGCGACTCTACATGATTGCGTCACGGAGACTTGATTTAGGAGATGGACGTTGTTGTAGAGCCAATCAATGCATTCTCAAGCAAACTTAGCAGTGTGTTTGAGAATGAACTGATCGCTCATTCTTTTATATGCAGCATAGCCATAAGGCTATGCCTCGTTTAAGTAGCTAATGCTACAGAGTTACTACTGACCTAAAAGCTGCAGCGCAATAGTTGGACGCTGGTTAGCCTGTGTCAGAATAGTTTGAGATGCTTGCTGAATGATCTGATTAGAGGTCAGTGCAGCAGTCTCGGATGCAAAGTCAGTGTCGCGAATTCGTGAGCGGGCGTCGGATTCGTTCTCAGAAATTGAGGCCTGATTACGAATGGTACTTTCCATACGATTTTGTATTGCGCCAAAGGCCGCACGCTTGGAGTCTACTGCATCGATAAATGTGTCAATCTGCAATAAAGTTGTCTGTGCGCGCTTAGGATCGTCAACTAACCAGCGTACAGTAGATAAAAGCCAGTTACCATTATCCTTTGTTGCAAAGAATCCCTTAGTTAAATCTGCCTGTCCAATAGGAGTTTGCTTGTTGGCAGGATCATACTCTGCTGGAGCTAGGTTGTTAGCCATTTTGCCAATACCAAGAAGAGTGAAAGCATCGCATTTTAATGCAATTTCATCCTTAGCGTTGGCACC
>NZ_AXWV01000162.1 GCF_000482845.1 Anaerobiospirillum succiniciproducens DSM 6400 | reverse complement strand
ACTTAAAATCCCTCGGACTAAACATCCGTGCCGGTTCGACCCCGGCCCTGGGCACCAATTACAAGAAAGATGCGCAAGCATCTTTTTTTGTTTCTACGCTCTGCAAAATCATTTTCACGCCCAATCTCATCTAAGTGCACTTTAGCACAGCCTTACATCAAAGCATCCATTCTCAATCGCGCTATCTTTAGCAACCTAATTGCATCTTAACAAGTAGCTCAGCTAAAGAAATCACACTACTGATATCTGCTACAAAATGCTCATAGGCTAATGTCGTCTACAGCCTAGCTAAGCACCACCATGCACGCATGCCACTAAACGCACCACTGAGGCACACACACAGGCATTTGGTGGCTGTTCGTTATGGTTTTTTGTTGCTGTTCGTGATGGCATTTGTTCAGGCAGTAAAGGATCGTGGTATATCTTGGTCTATGTAAGAAGGCCAAAAGAACGCGGCCACAAATTATCGAGCATCTTTAGGCATTCCCTAATCTTTGCAATTGCTATGCTAATTGCCTAGTCTTTCGCCATAATGCGTGCCTATTAATAGAAAAACGTACGGACGCTGATAACTATTTAGATCCATGGCCACAGTTTTTCTGAGGTTAATAGCTGCTATTTTTGGAAAGTTACGACCTCTTTGCTTGCTCTACTTCAACGGTGGTATTGATTGGTATCGAACGAAGTAAAAATTAACAGTGTTTACGAAGTTAATTTTTAACATATGCCCATGGTTCATGGAAGCTAAGATTTCATAAGATAATGCATGATTCTTTAGGTTATATCGTTATAAATATAATTCGTATTTGATGTTATAAACAGACTGCTAGATGCACCATATAGCTGTGCTTGTATCAAAAATATAGCTATATCTATGTTTGGCAGAGAAGAATATTTTGACGCTTTAAACGCAAGCTCTTAACTTCGTTTCAGGTGACGAAGTTAAAAATTAACTATTGACTTTTGCATTTGTTTGTGAATGAAAATACAGCAGTTATAAGCGC
>NZ_AXWV01000161.1 GCF_000482845.1 Anaerobiospirillum succiniciproducens DSM 6400 | reverse complement strand
ATTGAGCGTAATTTAAAGCTTTCAAAGAGCGAAAAAAGTAAAGCAGATGTGCATGATCCTAACGCAGAAGATGTCGACGAGAATCAAGAAGAAGAAGATGATGATGATGATGATGAGAATTTTGGCGCAAAAGGAAAGTCGCGTAAAAAGGTAATAGTCAAAGGCTCTGCAGAGAAAGAATTCGGGCACAATGTACCTGAGGTCGGGGCCATTCACAAAGAGATCATTAACACTTCGAATCTTGGAAAGGAGCATTTTAGCTACAGAAAACAAAACTCATATCCTAACAAGCCTTCTACAATCCTTGATTGTATACCTCGCTTCGACTGTGAACTGCCAGACGTGTTCAAATTAATATTTGAATTTGTCGTCCCTCACAGCATGCTTAAGATTAAAGTACTACCTAAGCAAGATCAGAAAGATGACTCACATAAACTATGCAATGTCCAGTATATAAAGCAAGCTAACTTCGTAATAGAGCCAGCAAACAAGACATTTTTGGGGTACTGCAAGAAATGTCGTAAATATGAAAAGTTTACGATTCTAGATAAGAGTAGTACTCGCATAGTATCAGGTAAAACTTATGACTTGGGCGAAGCTTTTGTCATTATTTCAAGCTACAAGGTTAGAGGAGAAAAATGCAAGCATGAGTGTGTAATGTCCCTTGATGAAATTAATACCGAAAGGAAACTTTATCAGGCCATCACACCATATGGTGAGGAAGATAGATTACACCTGCCTGAGTCCGGTGCTAAAGCAAAGAAAGACAGTAGATATAATCACGAAGATGCATCAGTAAGAATTAATTCGGCTAAAGGCAATAACCAGAGAAGCCATAGATTTAGCACAGCATGTAACCAAAGGGCTTCAGATATAAAAAAACAGGCACATGTTTCGATAGTATCTGGACCTACAGTCTTTGACCGCACAACATCATCCCTGATGCCATTGTTTAAAGGATGCCATTTCAATGTTGGTCTGATGGCTGATCTTTTGGAAGCACATCTGCTCTATTGCAGTGCCTCTCGCTATCATAAGACATCATCACTTGCTACCGCTGTAG
>NZ_AXWV01000160.1 GCF_000482845.1 Anaerobiospirillum succiniciproducens DSM 6400 | reverse complement strand
CTCTCAGGCAAGCAGGTAAATGAAGTGGCCAAAGAGCATTGTGTATCTGATCAGTCAGTACGCAACTGGCTCGCTGACCCCCAAATTCTTGCTACAGCCATGTCTGTTAGCAAAGATGCTGCTTCTCAAGAAGATCTGAAATCTTCTGCTCCAGGCACTCTCACCGATGAAGGTGCTCTCGCGCTGTATTTGTTGTCTAGAATCGAGGGTTTAGACTGCGGCAATGAGATCTCGCGTGTCTGTCGCAAAGCTGGTGCCCATGTTGATGAAGCGTTGGCATATGGTGAAATGCTTGACAAACGAAGCAAACTACCTGAGTTGGCACTAAAAGAGTCGAGCAAACACATTGGTAAGCTTCAAGCTGATGTAGCAAACCTTTCTAAGAGGCTTGCTGATCAAAAGGAGTCTTTTAAAGAGGTCATACGATCAGTAAAAAAATTTCAAGCGACCTGACAGAACGAATAAAAACGTTGATCGCAACACCTGCAGGTCGCAAAGAGTTTTTAGCAATGTATGATCGACTCCATGATTTACCAGAAATAACCTTAGATACACTAAGTGAAGCGTTTGGAATTCCTGATAAAAGCATTAGAAATCTCCGAAAAAATCCAGAGTGTATCGACGGCAGGACGATAACTGGTGCTAAAAAGAAGAGCAAACGCGCTATCACTGATGAAGAGAAGCAGCACGTTCTTGAATTACTCAATCTTGATGAGGTTAAACGCATGTCTATTAGGGCAGCTTACTATCACATCATGGATGAGACTAATTACTCGTTTGGTATGTCTCTAAGATCAGTATATAAAATAGCAAAAGAAGCTGGATATAGGGATCGAAGTGGCACTAAGCGAACTACTAAAGGATCACACACCAAGAAATCGCATGAGGTGACTGCACCTAACCAAGTATGGGTGTTTGACTACTTTAGTATTCCTTTAAAGGGCTACTTAAATAAATACGTCCATTTTCTTACTGTAATGGATCTATATAGTAGACGTATACTTAACGATGACATATCTCTTTCTCAGACGTCAGATGATCTTATACGTATTTTTACAAAACTGTTTAAAGAGTATGGGATCACTCCAGAGACTGGCTT
>NZ_AXWV01000159.1 GCF_000482845.1 Anaerobiospirillum succiniciproducens DSM 6400 | reverse complement strand
CTACCTGAAAGAAGTAGTCGCCATCACCATTCTTTAAAGTATCCAGTGCATTACCAGTTTTACCGCCTAAACCATCTTTAGCACCAAGACTCATCAGAACATGTGCACCTGCAAAGGTTGTCTTATGGCCAATACGGGCGACCTCAGCGCAAAGAGCAGTTACTTCCTCTTGAAGAGCCTTACGATCTTTCTCAGTGTTAGTACCGTTAGCGGCTTGGACGGCGAGAGTACGGATACGCTGTAGCATGTTGGTGGTCTCATCGAGAGCACCTTCAATGGTCTGAGCTAAGGCGATACCGTCGTTAGCGTTACGATTTCCCTGATTTAAGCCATTTATCTGGGATGTTAAGCGATCAGAGATCTGCAGACCTGCTGCATCATCCTTAGAGCTATTGATGCGGAGGCCGCTTGATAGTCTTTGGTATGAGGTATTTAGCGCAAGAGTGGAGTTTGCAAGCTTGCGCTGAGCATTAATGGAGCTCACGTTAGTGTTAACGTATAAAGCCATATTTCTCTCCTTATATTGTTTCAGTAAAGAGATGGCTTACAAGCTCTATCTCCACCATGTACTACATGCAATCTATGTATTCGTAAAGGGCATATAATGCCACTTACGAATAAACAGTCTGCGATTTTATAATCGCTTAAATAAGGCCGTTATGGCGGACGGCCTTAAGCGATATGAGAAAACTAAACTTTTATTTGCGACCTATTAACCGCCGAGTAAGCTTAAAGCTACGGTAGGACGCTGGTTAGCCTGAGACAGGATTGTCTGTGAGGCCTGCTGAATAATCTGGTTCTGAGTTAATGATGCAGTCTCAGATGCAAAGTCAGTATCACGGATACGTGAACGGGCATCAGACTCATTTTCAGCAATAGAGCTCTGATTGCGAATGGTGCTTTCCATACGATTTTGGATTGCGCCTAGGGCCGCACGCTTTGAATCAACTAATTCAATGAGTCTATCTATGTTTCCAAGTGTTGCCTGGGCAGTAGAGGCATCTTTAACTGTGAAGATGGCAATACTGTTATTAGCACCAGCCGTAGTCAGACCATTTGTTTTACCTTTCCAGTCAGCCTTTTTTAATCCAGCCATATCAGCAATACCAGAAAGATGGAAGCCCTCTTTGATTTGCAGTTTGATCAGATCTTGAGCATTGGCACC
>NZ_AXWV01000158.1 GCF_000482845.1 Anaerobiospirillum succiniciproducens DSM 6400 | reverse complement strand
AGGTTGGTGTTACGGTGCTATTGTCTTATGCCTTAATTCGTGTGAGCTCAGAATATTTTTTAAATTATTACTGTCATCATGCTTGACTTACATCGATATTGCTTCACAAGGAACAGGCGCTGCAACAGAATATCCTGCTGTTATCAGTGTGCCAGAAAACTCAAAATCTACTGTTGCTGGATCTAACTATTTTGGTTTCAAGTGTACTTTCAGCCCTAATGGTGAAATGAAGAGTACTGTCCCTGGCAAGCTTGAGCTTTGTAATCCAGCTAAAAACGCTGATGCTAATGTTAAGAATCCAAACAGCTTACGTCATACATTATTTGGCAACCCAAATGCAGATCCAGCTGATAAACAAAATTCTGAAGGTATTATTAAAAACGTTGCTGATGAAACCTTTAAGAAAGATGGTATGGCAGGTGGCGACGGAACTTTACATACAGCATTAGGCCAGGGTATTGAGCCAAGCCAGCAGTTAAACATTCAGTTTGCAGCAAGCCAGTACGGTTCCTCTAACTTCTCTGTAAGCCAGGCACCAACTAACGATGGTTATGCAACAGGTATTCTCATTGGTATGTCAGTTGATGAGAACGGCATTATTCAGTGTGAGTACTCAAACGGACAGGTTAAGAACATCGCTAAGGTTGCCATGGCAGACTTTGCCAACCAGCAGGGCTTAACCAAGATTGGTGATACCCAGTGGAAGCAGTCTAATGCTTCTGGTGAGGCTATTGCCAAGGAAGCTAACTCAGGCTCGGCAGGCTCTATTAAGGGCTCTAACCTTGAGCTTTCTAACGTTGACCTGACCAACGAGTTAGTTGAGCTCATCACAGCTCAACGTAACTATCAGGCTAACGCACAGTCTCTGCAGACTCAGAACACCGTAATGGATAGCATCCTAAATATCCGTTAAAAACTAGTTTTATTCCAACATGACTTAAAGCCGAGCAATTGCTCGGCTTTTTTGTGTATATGTATTTTTCATATTTATGGCATGTGTATTGCTCAAAATGTTTAAAGTTTTAGTTTCACTAGCTATATACATATACAGTAGAAGTCTATTAAGACACTGCATACATTGGAGCTAATGTCATGTTCGGAATTTCAGTTAGCGGTATTAAGAACTCCCAGAAGCACATTGATGTGACTTCTAATAACATCTCTAATACCAA
>NZ_AXWV01000157.1 GCF_000482845.1 Anaerobiospirillum succiniciproducens DSM 6400 | reverse complement strand
CCGCCGTCAAGAATTTGAGCGCCAGCGAAGGTTGACTTCTGAGCGATACGAGTGATCTCTTGGCTTAACGCATCAACTTCTTGCTGAAGGGCCTGACGATCTTTTTGGGTGTTGGTACCGTTAGCTGCCTGAACAGCGAGAACACGGATACGCTGCAGCATTGAGGTGGTCTCATCGAGGGCACCTTCAATGGTCTGACACAGGGCGATACCGTCGTTTGAGTTACGGTTACCTTGGTTGAGGCCGTTAATCTGGGCTGTCAGACGATCAGAGATCTGCAGACCAGCTGCGTCGTCCTTGGAGCTGTTGATACGAAGACCGCTTGAGAGTCTTTGATATGAAGTGTTCAGCGCAAGAGTGGAGTTGGCAAGCTTGCGCTGGGCGTTAATAGAGCTAACGTTGGTATTAACGTATAAGGCCATATTTATCGTCCTTGTTGTGTCCAGCGCTTGTATAAGCGCTTACCATTTACATCAAATGCGACTCTACAAAATCATGTCACAGTGACTTTTTAAGGTATTGGACTTTGTTGTAGAGCGTATCAATGCATTCTCAAGCAAACTAAGCAGTGTGTTTGAGAATGAACTGACGGCTCGTTGTGTATTGCAGCATGGCCTTTGAGGCTATGCCGCGTTTAAGTAGCTACTGCTACTTAGCTACTACTGACCTAAAAGCTGCAGCGCGATAGTTGGGCGCTGGTTAGCTTGGGTCAGAATGGTTTGAGATGCTTGCTGAATGATCTGATTAGAGGTTAGAGCAGCTGTCTCAGATGCAAAGTCGGTATCACGAATACGTGAGCGAGCATCAGATTCGTTCTCAGAAATAGAAGCCTGATTGCGGATAGTGCTTTCCATACGATTTTGGATTGCGCCTAGGGCCGCACGCTTAGAATCAACGAGTTCAATAAAGCTATCAATGAAATTTAGAGTCTTCTGAGCGATCGCAGGAGAGTTAACAAGCCATACGAGATCATTGCCAACTTTCATTAGGCCAGCTTTTGTTAACTTGTTTTTAGTAATGTCTTGACCGTCACTCATAGCTTTCATGTTATGAATGCCTGCTGCACTACAAATTGCAGACATAGTAAAACCACCGCACTCAAGTGTAATTTCGTCCTTGGCATTCGCGCC
>NZ_AXWV01000156.1 GCF_000482845.1 Anaerobiospirillum succiniciproducens DSM 6400 | reverse complement strand
CCTGAGTTTATCAAAACTCTTTAAAAAAAATCGAGGCTAACCCGATATATATGCGGATTACGCCTCGTATTTCTTTTGAAAAAAGTTAGTAACAATGATTAGAGGTAAAGTGATCCACCTGGTGGAGCCCTAAACTTTGTTCTTAAACATCCACATAGTGATGTTTTAGATACCCTTGCTGGTAAAACCCTGAGGCCTACACACTTGAGAATATAGTAATGTGCATGACTTAGTGGAATCATGCTTCGCTCCTTGGTTTCAGGATTGACATATAAGTACTCAGCCTCAGATCCTTTGAATGTTCTCTCTACTCCGTAAATCGGTTCATCAAATTCGTACACCTTACGGGAGCTAATTTTGACCACTGTCATTTTGTTCAGCACAGTAATGATTTGATCTATGCTCAACATATGACCTTGCGCATGTAACATTCTTTCAAGATAGCAGATGATGACCAAAGCAAGAAAGCAGAAAAGCACATGAGCTTTGATATGTTCAGCTTTTCTTACATACACTGGTCTTAGCCCAAGGTTACTCTTCATAATCCTGAAGCATCTTTCGATAGCATTTAGCTTGCCGTACAGTCCCGCTACCTGATCAGCGGTTACTTCGTTGGCCGAGCCGCTACTAGAGACAGGTGTTTTAAAAACAAAGCCAGCATAGCCGGCCAGTGCACGTTTTTTCTTAAGGGCCTTCTGATCTACGCCTTTAATTTCACCTCCGACTGAGTTTATTTCTGCAAGAGAACGCCAGCCAGATTTGCTTGGTTTAACCTTTGTATTTGTCTGAATTTTGCCGTCCAAAGTCCTTAGATACAAGTCGATAATTGCGTCATCACGTCTTTTTCTTTTTTCATCAAATGTAACGACTAGAGTTGTATTAATCGAGCTTTCAGCGCCTTTCTTTTCAAAGTTACCAATAATTTTATATCTGAACTCAGTATTATCTTTCGTAGGCAAAGAGACGTATCCAGTTGGATCTGTAATGTCATTGGTGACATCCTTTCCCAATTGACTGATTTTCTGGGCAACAATGAATCCCATGCCATTGTCTTGAATCATTTTCAGGTTTTTTGCTGAGTTTAGCCCTCGATCAGCAACAACTATGGCCTCGTCAATCTGATACTTCTCTTTGAGACCTTTGATAACTGGCTCCATCGAGGTGTATTCGGACATGTTTCCTGGGAAAACAGCGTAATCTACAGGGATTCCGAACTTGTCGATTACCAATACGATTGATATGAGTGGCAGG
>NZ_AXWV01000155.1 GCF_000482845.1 Anaerobiospirillum succiniciproducens DSM 6400 | reverse complement strand
TACTAGGTTTAATAGAACAATAAATCTTAAATGACCAATGTTAATAAATGCCATTTTATCATCAGACAAAAAAGCCAAGAGATCTGAATCGATCTCCTGGCTTTCATTTAATTGAGAGTAAGCTTGTTAGAGGCTACTCGCCTAGTGAATACTCAGGGTTGTTCTTATTAAACGTCTCAAGCATAAAACTCTCACCGTCGAACTCGACAAGAAGAGCTTGAAGCATGACCTTCTCAATGATGCCAGCCTTATTGTCGTCTAGAGCCTCATACTTGCGTACCCAATGGCTTGGTTGATAGACTGAAGTGATGATGGTTGTCATTCCGTTTGATAGTCTGTAGTCAATCAGGGTATAAAAGAGATTAGCAACAGTTACACTAGACGGAAATTCTCTGCCTATATCATCCAAGATTAAGAGATCTCTCTTAAAAAGATCTGACTTTAATACATCTTGGTCTTTGGCAGCCATCTGTTTTAGCCTGTAAAATAAGTCTCTGGCTTTTAAAAATAAAGTGCTGTATTCTAGCTCAATAGCTTTTTTTCCTATCTGCGTTGCAAAGTGCGTTTTTCCGAGGTTGTGCGGACCGTGGATGTGCATATTAACCTGGTCTTTTAACCAGTGACATTGCAACAGTTCTTCTGCTTTTGGTTTGTTTGTACGGCAGATGTCAATGTTGAATTCTTTGTTTGCTAACGCGATAGGAAATTTAGCTTTATTGAAGTTCTGAACTGCGGTGAACTCAATCTTAAGCTTGGCCATTTGGCTAAAGACTTGTGTGATTATCTCCCTGCTGGATAAGTCTTTATCTGCCATGTCATAATGCAGGCTATTAAGTAGCCTGCTGTACTTTGTTAGGTCTAGAATTTCAAGGGAGCGAAGGATATCAAGTGGCTCTATGTCCAGCTTTCCATCAAGGCTTCGCTGCATCTTATTAATGACAGGTAAGGCCGCCTTTGCACTCTCCTTATGCGCTGAAGAATAGGCTTTTAACCTATCACTATCTATCTCTTGTTTGACATATAGCAGCGGAGCATCGGACTTCTCCGTCTGTTTGATGTCGTCATTAAGCTTTGGTTTTAATTCCATTTATTGCTTTTCCTTCTTAGTGATTGTGTACCTGGACAATGGGTCAAACTTAGCCTTAGTTCTAGGCTTTACCATTGGCTTTTGGGTGACTAAATGCTCTTTTTCGTTATGTTCAGATACCTCCGGTTGTATTTGAATATCTTCAAGACCATACTCATCGTCTGGTTTG
>NZ_AXWV01000154.1 GCF_000482845.1 Anaerobiospirillum succiniciproducens DSM 6400 | reverse complement strand
TTTGATACTGTTAGTTTTATCATAAACGAAATTAAAAAGCATTATACAAAGATGTATATTGCAGCTAAACCATCACTAGGTTGACTCGTATTTTAGTTTCATGATATGCAATACGCAGGAGAACAAACTATGCCTGCAAAAGCTATAACCCCAGAACAAAGAGCAAATGTAATTGACGCTGTGCCAAGACTTATTGAGTTAAGAGAACACAGAGACAAGATTTTAAAAGAGTCAGAAGAAGCTCGTATTGCCAGAAGAAAGTCACGCGTAGAAGGTCAAAAGTTCGCTAGTGGCGAAGTAAAAGAAATTGCGGAAAGAATTGGTGTAAGCACAGCGACTCTTACCAAATTTACTAATTTCGCGATCTTCCATAGTTACGAGCATCTTGTAGAGAAACAAGGCTATGTAAGAACTGGTCCTATTTCACTGCAGGAGATGTGTAACATTGTTGAGTTTGCATACTGCACTCAGTTACTGCAGCCATATATTGATGCTCTGTTCTCCAAGATTATTAGCACCTTGCAAAGGCACCTTCTCTTCCGTAAAGATGTAGGCAATCAGCTAATCGAAAGTGCCAGCGTAAGTGACTTTATTCCTAACGAAAACAATGTAGTCGAGGCTTATCCTAGTTGGAATGTACAACTAATTGATAAGTTAGTTCGTCAGAAAACAGGCAAGTCATTACGTCAGGTTCTTATTGAGCATGAGGCAACATTAAGAGACGATTCAGTAGTCCGCAGATACGAGTCTGTGCAGAGTATTGAGGATCTTGATAAGTACAGCTCTTATCGTAAAACTCTTGACGATTATGAGAAGATAGCTGCTATTGCAGAAGACTTCACTGCGCCTAAAGAGAAAAAGCTCACCCAGGAAGCCCTAGCTACAAAGTTAGATGTAAATAGAGATCAAGTAGGTGAGTCACAGCGCTTCATGAAGTTGCATGGTGTGGACGAGTATAAGTCCCTAAATGGAACAGTTTATTCAGGCCATTTCAGTGAATTAGAGATTTCAAATATCTTGGATTTTATGGATGCTTTTCATCTTCCACAAACCGTTGTAGCAACGGTCTTCAAGATACACAGAAAGATCATTACTCGAGCCGTTCGTAACAGGAAAGTGAACGGTAGTACTTATCCTTGTTTTATAGCCAATGTGCCTGAGTCAACTAATATCGCTGTTCTCAAGGAAATTATTAGTAAATATAATAAAAATGTTGATTGCCACGACCTAGTAAAAGCATTTTATTTGAAGAAGGGCCTA
>NZ_AXWV01000153.1 GCF_000482845.1 Anaerobiospirillum succiniciproducens DSM 6400 | reverse complement strand
TTTAGAGGTTGAATCGAATGAATCTCTTCTGGCACGAAAGAATATTTTAGGTAATATCTTTGATGTCTTTGTACGAAATTTAGAAAAATTCAGGTTTGACTCTAGCTAAATATTTTTATCTTATATAAACTTGCAATAGTTACCAAATGTTTGGCTTTCTTTTTAACTAAAACTTTACCAAGTTCATGAACTATGTAACTAGCACACCTATAGAGTATTATAAAACGAGAACCCTGTAAAATAACGATTGCTGGCTTTTAATTGCTATGTCTATTAAGATAAAATAGATAGTTCATATGGCTTTACATGTGAACTATCATGTACTAATATAAACCTTGATTATAAATAGGATTATAACCATGGTGCCAGAGCATGTAAGAGCAGTTAGCAGACCAGTAAACACGGTTGTTGTTGACTCAAAATCCAAAGGTGCTAAGCGTTATCTTGTTAGAGAAAGGTCGGGCTACAAGACTTCAAAAGGGCATTACTCTGGACCTAGGAATGGCAAAGTCATTGGATACATAATCGATGGTGTGTATGTTCCAAGACAAGAGGATAAAAAGCTACTAACACAAAACTCTCGCTCAGTTATGCAGTATGGCGCTCCTGCGTTCGTGGCAAACAAGTGTAAGGATATTCATCAAGACTTGCTCTTATGCTTCGATCCTGAAGATGCTAACCGCATTATGACCATCGCATCATTGAGAGTTATTGAACCAGGGATAGCATGTAATCGTTACCTTTCAAAAAGTCAGGTGTCATTTTTGTCTGTCTTCTATCCTTGCGTAGGACTCACAAAGAATGCGGTATCTGAGTTCATAAAGCATCTTGGCATGTGTACACAAGCTCATAAGAGCTTCTATGGCTACAGACTTGCTCATGTTGCAAAGAACCAGAATATCTTTATTGATGGTGTCCTAAAACAAGAAACTGGCAATAATGATCTATCTAGAGATGCTGCTAAGAGACACCTTAAAGATCATAAAGAAACCTCTGTATCTATACATATAGCCACGATATGCAGGAGGTAATTTGCTCAAAAGCTTACCAAGGCAACATGCTTGACTCTAAAGCGTTCAGAGACTTTATTAAGAGCAACAATGACGCGGGACTATTATAAATATACAGAATAGGACATTAAATAACTGTGCATAGACTGGCACAGTTTTAAAACACTGCCAACTTAACCGTAAGATACGATTATTGATCCATATCATAGTTTTCTATGGCGAAACGGCGGAATGTGGTTAGATCACATTTCTCGTTCACCGATAAAAAAA
>NZ_AXWV01000152.1 GCF_000482845.1 Anaerobiospirillum succiniciproducens DSM 6400 | reverse complement strand
TTTCTGCTATTTTTGTGAGCACTATCACGATTTTAAGTGCATTTTAAAAATTTTTCTTTCGTTTTAGCTTTTTTTTCTATATCTTACTGGCCCTTATTACATTTGCCATTAATAGTTTATGATTAGTGAAAAGCAACAATTAAAGCTTAGAGAGCTCCATGCAGATGGACATTCAGTGAAGGACATTGCTGAAACTCTACAAATATCTCAGCCTACTGTCCGCGCATATTTGAAAGACAAAAACAGAGGAGTGGTAAAGAAAGAAAGAAAATCTAGAGCAAGACTACTTGAGCAAGCAGATCAGAATGCTCTTAAAGATAGCTACATCAAAGGAAGTTATAACTGTAAACTCGTTCATTATCTAGTGAATAAAGATCCTGTTAAATACGGCCTTCCTAGTGATTTTAAGGTTTCATTAAGAACCGTAAGAAGATACATGGATAAAGTTGCGCCTAAGCCAACTTATGCTCCAGAAAAAGTTAGGCATTTTGAGTGTGCTCCTGGTCAGCAGCTTCAAATTGACTTTACTTATGCGAGCTTTATTTTTCCTGGAGAGAATAGACCGCGTAAGCTATGCGTGTTTGAGGCTGTTTACCCATGGTCACATAAGTCTTTCTTCACTATATGCCCTGACCTTACTCAAGCATCATGGCTAAGGGGCATATATGAGTGCATTCTGAGATATGGAGTGCCCCAAGAGATTCTTTGTGATAACGATAGATCTCTCGTTACTCGGCATGCAGGCAAGGAACTTCAATTCAATACTGAGTTCTTTTGGTTTTGCGAACAGTTCGATATAGACCCTCGTGCATGCGTACCAGGACGGCCTCAGACTAAAGGCGCAGTCGAAAGAGCTGGACGTTTTTTTAAGGATAACTGTCTTAGTTGGGTCAAAATTGAGCATCCTGAGGTTAGCACTATTGAGGAACTCAATGATGCAATACAAGAGTGGAACGAAACCTATGCTACTGATGAACGAGTGTTCGAGGCTGCAGTTGATGGAGAGCTAAAGAAACTGACAGTACGTGAGCTTTTTGAGATTGAGTCAAAAAAGCTTAAGCATGTTAATCCTGATCTACATCTAACTATTGCAACTAAAACTCTAAATGTAAGCAAATCGGGTGCTTTATACATCCACGGACTCAAGCTTCAGTTTGATAATGCATTTAGGAACTCAAGCGTTACAGTATCAGTTTGTTCTAATGGCAAATTCCTTGTAACAAACTTAAACAGCTTTGTTCTTCATGAGGGCACAATTCCTAAAAATAACCTCATGAAATACAAGTTGAATGACAAACCAG
>NZ_AXWV01000151.1 GCF_000482845.1 Anaerobiospirillum succiniciproducens DSM 6400 | reverse complement strand
TTAGACCAGTAGTTCCTAAAGCCTTCTTCAGGGGCGCTAAGGAATAAAGAGACGCTAACAGGGCTAAAGACACGTGTTTGTTCTTCAGGCTTTTTAGAAAAGCTATAACCATCATAAAAATAGCTCATAGCCTTTAGAAGCTCATCGTGGCTTAAGTTAGTGACCTCTTGTGCTTTCTTTAGCTCAGGAGCAAAGTAGTGCTCTATTTCTTCGCGTGTATAGCCACAGCAGGCTGCATAATCACTATCAAGACTGATATCTATAAACTGATTAGCTATTGAGAAGATCGACTCCCGACAGAACGAGCAAACGCCTGTAATGAAGACAGTACGAAAGCAAGGTAGACTTTTGATAGTCGCTAAGATGTCTGTGTAGATTGGCAGTAGCTGTTCAAACACTTCTGGATTATCTAAGTTTCTAGATAGAGGGGCATCATACTCATCAATAAGTAACACGACTCTATCGCTACAAAATGGGCGATCACCTTCCTTTAGCTCAGGATGCGCAGCTAAAAACGCCTCGTCTTTAAGCTTAGTCAAGCATGATTTAATCAAACATTCAAAGCGATAAGCTACAGACTCTTTTTGAGGAATAGTAATACCAAAGTATGATGCGTACTCGTTGAGATACAATCCAACTTTGTGCTCAAACTGCTCTACAGAAGATGGTACACATTTGCTCCAATCAAAGTGAAAGACGAAATAGCGATTAGGCTCAGGCCAATGCTCGTGGCAGTAGAGACCTTCTGTGCCTACTGTGCCTTTTGAGAACAGATACTCAAGTGTATCTACTAACGTGCTTTTGCCCATACGACGAGGTCTAGTTAGCAGAATATCGTCCTCTTGAGAGGCCATCAGACATAATGGTTTAGTCTTATCGACATAGACCATGGTTTTATCAATCAGTTGAGCAAAAGAGTGGATTTCGCCTGTTGTTAAAATACGCATTTTATAGAATCAACCTCGATACTGATCAAAGAGAAAGATTTAACCTAGCCTACGATATGAGTACAGTAAGCCATGGGCTTATCTGCTTTCTAAAGGCTAAATAATAATCCTCTCATTCAAGGAATATCTTTCTCCTGCAAAATGAAAAGTCAGTTTACGTATTATTGGCTTTTAGACTAGGGTGTTGATACTCAACGGCATAAGTGCCGTCACGGTTAATCCTAGAGACAGCTGCAACTTGCTTAAGAGCATTGCTAATGACAATGCAATAGCGATGCGGATCGGAGTTAAGCAAACTAAAGCCATACTTGCGATCGACCATTTGCTTAGAGCCCTCAT
>NZ_AXWV01000150.1 GCF_000482845.1 Anaerobiospirillum succiniciproducens DSM 6400 | reverse complement strand
ACTTAAAATCCCTCGGACTAAACATCCGTGCCGGTTCGACCCCGGCCCTGGGCACCAATTACAAGAAAGATGCGCAAGCATCTTTTTTTGTTTCTGGGCAATGCAAAATCTCACCTTATGCCCAGTAGCTGTTCAGCACTTTCTTGCTAATACCACCAAAAGCTTATTAGCATCACGTTAAAGCCCCTCAAAACCACAGCAACCAATCCTTTTTCTACAGGCTTCTTCTCCGTGCCTTGTACACATATTTTGCTGTACTTTGTCTTATTGTTGCCATGGTCTTGTATGGAATTTCATACAAAGCATGTCTAGCAAAACTTTGATTTATTAAGCCATCAGCTTACAAAATCTTGCTGTAATCAATATCATCATCCACATAATCGCAGTCAACCTCAGTGAGGTAATTGATCATGCTATCAATACTACCAGCTGAGAGCTTTGATACTTCCTGCAAAGATATAGGCACCTGACAATGTATTGCCTTTAACAACTTGGCTAGATGTGCATAGATTGCTTTTTAGTAGACGCCATTATCATGCCTTTGAACTACTATCTCATCAAGATTATTGAACAGAGCATCCAAAGAGCCCAAGGCCTAAGCAAACTCACTTGTGTGATGCTCTCTAGCATATGCAAGTCGGTCGCTTGATCGCTATAGTCTAATATAAGAGGTCTTGCTTGAAGCACGCCTAAATGCCACTCAGTAGCCGTACGGTATGGCTTTGCTACATAAGAGCTTTAGGACATAAGAGCTTTGCTGACTATCACGAGCCGAGATTGTATTAGAATTTCCATACCCCTTTGCTACAGACTGCATTTCCTTGTGAGTAATTGAGTCTGTTTTCTTCTCAAAAGAGTATGAGGCATCCTCGTTTGAAAACACTACGTAGTCTTTGAGTTCTGAATAGTCCTGAAAAAACCACTCTCTCAAGTCTACATAGCCTGAACCCAAAACTAGGCTAGAACTATGTGTTTGGCAATTATACCGGTCATTAACGCCAATCCTGAACTATCTCATCAGCTTCAAATCAGATTCTCACATCACATCAATCTGATGCCACCTGAACCATGGATGCGCATCAAGATGGCTTTTATACACTCAATACTTGCATGCGTGCATGGCTTGTTTAAGCACTTTTAATAAAACCTCAACAGATTTTTTAAAAACATCTTGCACTAGTCTGCAAATTCTATATAATTAGCACCGTTGTCAGCGACCTGACAGCAACAAAAAATTGATCGCCCAGGTGGTGAAATTGGTAGACACAAGGGACTTAAAATCCCTCGGACTAAACATCCGTGCCGGTTCGACCCCGGCCCTGGGC
>NZ_AXWV01000149.1 GCF_000482845.1 Anaerobiospirillum succiniciproducens DSM 6400 | reverse complement strand
CTACATTTCACGTAAAGCCAGATGCAGTAAGGGCTGATGGCTATTTTTAATTATAGTAAACGAAATAAATAATTGATTATTGGAGAGTAATCTGTCTAGCAGCTGCTAAACCAGCTAAAGCTACAAAGTGAGCTTAACTTTTCGCTGCCATACTTAAAAGTAGCAAAGTAACTAAAAAGACTGTATGCAAGATCATCAAGAGATTTAAAGTAGCGATTATGTGTTACCTCCCTACGTGCTTTCCTCCAACACTGCTCAATGGGGTTAAGGTCAGGGCTGTATGGCGGTAGCCTGATTAGTTCAATCTTCTGTCTAATATCTGCATACTCAGGAAGTTCTTCCTCCACAATAAGCCTATAAGCCTTTTTATGCCAAGGAGCGTTATCCAGTACCAATGCAATCTTAGTGTTGAATGGTATGTTTACAACTGACATGAACTCTCTTAAAGACTGGATTACAGTCTCAAAGTTAAACCAAGTTGGTTTAGTAACTATGAGCTTTCCTGATTCAGGAAAAACGTAACCAGATATGGCAACTGATTTCCTGCTGGGAGCAGATGCAATTTGAGGTTTGCTTCCCTTAGTGGCCCAAAGTCTTACCACAGTGGTTGTTTGATGAAAGTGGGCCTCATCTTGAAAAACGAGGATCTTATTTGGATCGTTGCTAACCTCTAAAATTTTTTTTAAAGAGCTCGCGTTCTTTCATCAGCTCCTCCTGATTTTCCTTACCTTTGGAAGGCAGCGTTTGTGGCCTTATTAAAGAGAGACCAAGCTTCTTTTTGAGAATGTTTTGGCATTGCCTTACACCGAGAGAAACATTAAATTCTCTTTCAATAAAGGCAGAAACAGCCTTGCCATCCCATACATTAAAGCCATATTGTTCAGGAGGTGCAAGTACAGCTTCTCGAATCACAGAGTACTGTTCATCCGTAAGCCTGCTTTTACGTCCTGGTGGGGATGATAGTGCTAGTGACTCAAATCCATAAATATCGGCTCTTTTAATCCAGTTGTTTATAGTGCCTACACTTTCACCGCTGCTAAGGGATAACTCCTTTTTGGATATGCCCCCTAAAGCCATGTTGACAATTGCGGCACGGTATCCAATCTTTATATCTTTTGAAGATTGAATGAACTTAATACCAGCTGCTCTTAAGGAATCCTTATCATTGACAAATTTCCTAACTTTCATACAGTGACCCGCCAGATATAACCGATGTAACCAAAGCCTATAGTTATATTTTACGGATTACCGATGGTAATGTCACTTAATAATCAATTATTTATTTCGTTTG
>NZ_AXWV01000148.1 GCF_000482845.1 Anaerobiospirillum succiniciproducens DSM 6400 | reverse complement strand
CGCTCAGAATCGCGTCAAATCTTTTGCTGCTGTTCTGGCACGCTATCTGCTGTATAAAAAGTACTTGACGGGATGATTTGTTTCACATAGGTGCAAATGCCAACGACATGATCACTCTGGCCATTTCAGAGGGCTTCCACATGAGTGGTATTGCCACCATGGCTGGTATTGAGCTTAACAAGAAAGCTGTTGGTCTGTCTAGCAATAACGGCGTAACACGCTGGCTGGTTCATCAGGCTACCTTAGCTCAGGCTACCTTAGGCAACATCGATAGGATGATTGAAATCGTTGATTCTAAGCGTGCGGCCCTAGGCGCAATCCAAAATCGTATGGAAAGCACCATACGTAATCAGAGCTCAATTTCTGAGAATGAGTCTGATGCACGCAGCCGTATTCGCGATACCGATTTTGCATCTGAGACTGCATCATTAACTCAAAACCAGATCATTCAGCAGGCCTCTCAGACCATTCTTTCACAGGCTAACCAGCGCCCTACCGTGGCTCTGAGCCTATTAGGCGGTCGATAGGAGGTAACAAATGGCACTGTACGTTAATACCAACGTTAGCTCCATCAACGCTCAGCGTAAGCTTGCTAACTCAACTCTCGCTTTAAATACCTCATATCAGAGACTCTCAAGTGGTCTTCGCATCAACAGCTCCAAAGATGACGCTGCGGGCCTACAGATCTCTGATCGCTTAACTGCACAGATCAATGGCCTCAACCAAGGCAATCGTAACGCCAATGACGGTATTGCCTTAGCACAGACCATTGAAGGCGCTCTCGACGAGACCACCAACATGCTGCAGCGTATCCGTACTTTAGCTGTACAGGCTGCTAACGGTACTAATACTGCAAAGGATCGTCAGGCTCTCCAAGAGGAAGTGAAATCCCTCTCTCACGAAATCACCCGTATTGCCCAGAAGACTACTTTTGCTGGTGCTACTGTGTTAGATGGTGGTAAGGCACCAAATAACCTGATGCGTGAGATTAAGGGCGCTAATGGTGCAGGTACTGGTAAATATGAGTACTTCTTCCAGGTCGGAGCTAACGCCAAGGACGAAATTAGCCTTCAGTGTGGAGCCTTTACCATCCAAGGCGTTCTGGCAATGGTTAATGAACCATTAAATGCGCAAAACAAACTTGCGGTTGCAGATACAGAAGCTGCTGCGGCAGTAGCTGGCAAATCTGGTCTGGCAAAATCCGCAGCAGGTGCCGCAGCATCCACAGCCTATTGGGTTGTATCTGATCCTGTTGCTGCACAAAACACCTTAGCGAACATCGATAAGTTCATTGAAGCAGTAGATTCTAAGCGTGCGGCCCTAGGCGCAATCCAAAATCATAGCTGCGACATCTTAGCTGCTTAAAATAACCCGAATAGTGTAATATTTTTATACGT
>NZ_AXWV01000147.1 GCF_000482845.1 Anaerobiospirillum succiniciproducens DSM 6400 | reverse complement strand
CTACAGCGGTAGCAAGTGATGATGTCTTATGATAGCGAGAGGCACTGCAATAGAGCAGATGTGCTTCCAAAAGATCAGCCATCAGACCAACATTGGAATGGCATCCTTTAAACAAAGGCATCAGGGATGATGTTGTGCGGTCAAAGACTGTAGGTGCAGTAGGTCCAGATACTATCGAAACATGTGCCTGATTTTTTATATCTGAAGCCCTGTGGTTGCATGCTGTGCTAAATCTATAGCTTCTCTGGTTATTGTTTTTAGCCTTATTAATTCTTTTTGATTCATCTTCGCAATTAAATCTACTGTCTTTCTTTGTTTTAGCATCGGACTCAGGCAGGTGTAATCTATCTTCCTCACCATATGGTGTGATGGCCTCATAAAGTATCTTGTCGGTATTAATTTCATCAAGGGACATTACAAACTCATTCTTACATTCTTCTCCTTTAACCCAGTAGCTTGAAAGAATGACAAAAGCTTCGCCCAAGTCATAAGTTTTACCTGATACTACGCGAGTACTACTCTTATCTTGAATCGTAAACTTTTCATATTTACGACATTTCTTGCAGTACCCCCAAAATGTCTTCTTTGCTGGCTCTATTACGAAGTTAGCTTGCTTTATATGCTGGACATTGCATAGTTTATGTGAGTCACCTTTCTGATCTTGGTTAGGTAGTACTTTAATCTTAGGCATGCAGTGAGGGACGGCAAATTCAAATATTAATTTGAACACGTATGGCAGTTCAAAGTCGAAGCGAGGTATACAATCAAGGATTGTAGAAGGCGTTTTAGGATAATAGGTTTGTTTTCTGAAGCCAAAATAACCCTTTCCAAGATTAGAATTGTTCATGATCTCTTTGTGAATGGCCCCGACCTCAGGTACATTGTGACCGAATTCTTTCTCTGCAGAGCCTTTGACTATTACCTTTTTACGCGACTTTCCTTTTGCACCAAAATTATCATCATCATCATCTTCTTCTTGATTCTCGTCGACATCTTCTGCGTTAGGATCATGTACATCTGCTTTACTTTTTTCGCTCTTTGAAAGCTTTAAATAACGCTCAATGATATAAGCTACTCGGCTTTGATTAAGTTCAGTAAAGATCTCGATAATGAAATCTAAGCTATTCTTTAAAGGGCTTATTTGGCCATCAAGCAAATTCAGCGAAAAGCCCCTGTCAAGAGAATCGAACAGGGTTTTATCAATGTTATGAACTTTTATAATGAACTCTTGAAGACGTGACTCTACATTGCTTAGATTTGTTCTAGCTCTGTCTAAATCTTTAGCCAGCCTTTTGTTTGCTTTACGTTCTTCTTTAAGCTGGCAGTTCAAATCATGGTTGGATTTAACTAGAACTTCATTCCTGCGCTTCAAATCAAGGATTTCTTTAGCTTGAGCTTCATACATCTCAACGCTTATAGGATCATGATGCA
>NZ_AXWV01000146.1 GCF_000482845.1 Anaerobiospirillum succiniciproducens DSM 6400 | reverse complement strand
CTTCATGAGTTCATTATAAAAGTTCATAACATTGATAAAACCCTGTTCGATTGTCTCGGTAGTTGCTTTTCGCTGAATTTGCTTGATGGCCAAATAAGCCCTTTAAAGAATATCTTAGATTTCATTATTGAGATCTGTATTGAACTTAATCAAAGCCGAGTAGCTTATATCATTGAGCGTCATTTAAAGCTTTCAAAGAGCGAAAAAAGCAAAGCAGATGTACATGATCCTAACGCAGAAGATGTCGACGAGAATCAAGAAGAAGATGACGATGATGATGATGATGATGATGATTTTGTCGCAGAAAGAAAGTCGCGTAAAAAGGAAATAGTCAAAGGCTCTGCAGAGAAAGAATTCGGTCACAATGTCCCTGAGGTTGCGGCCATTCAAAAAGAGAGCATGAACAATTCGAATCTTGTAAAGAATTTTTTTAGCTTCAGAAAACAAACCCCATATCCTGACAAGCCTTCTACAATCCTTGATTGTATACTTCGCCACGACTATGAATTGCAAGACGTGTTCACATTTATAAATGAAAATGCCCTTCATCACTTCATGCCTAAGACTAAAGTACTACCTAATCAAGATCAGAAAGATGACTCACATAAACTATGCAATGTCAAGTATATAAAGCAAGCTAACTACGTAATAGAGCCAGCAAACAAGACATTTAAGGCATTTTGCAAGAAATGTAATAAATATGAAGAGTTTACGATTCAAGATAAGAGTAGTACTCGCATAGTATCAGGTAAAACTTATGACTTGGGCGAAGCTTTTGTCATTATTTCAAGCTACAAGGTTAAAGGAGTAGAATGTGAGCATGAGTGTGTAATGTCCCTTGATGAAATTAATACCGATAAGATACTTTATGAGGCCATCACACCATATGGTGAGGAAGATAGATTACACCTGCCTGAGTCCGATGCTAAAGCAAAGAAAGACAGTAGATTTAATTGCGAAGATGAATCAAAAAGAATTAATAAGGCTAAAAACAATAACCAGAGAAGCTATAGATTTAGCACTGCATGCAACCACAGGGCTTCAGATATAAAAAAACAGGCACATGTGTTGAAAATATCTGGACCTACAGTCTTTGACCCCACAATATCATCCCTGATGCCATTGTTTAAAGGATGCCATTCCAATGTTGGTCTGATGGCTGATCTTTTGGAAGCATATCTGCTCTATAGCAGTGCCTCTCGCTATCATAAGACATCATCACTTGCTACCGCTGTAGATCAAATTATATCTAGAGGTCACCTTAATGTACTATCTATATCTTTCTCTAGATCGTATCTTGAAGGTGTTTGTAAACTGATTAAACACCAGGTTTCAAATAACAGCAAAGTGCTACGTATGGATGAAAGTCCAGTACCATTGGCAAATGTTATGGTTGACGGTAATGTGATCTGTAAGCAGGGATATCTCTGGTGTA
>NZ_AXWV01000145.1 GCF_000482845.1 Anaerobiospirillum succiniciproducens DSM 6400 | reverse complement strand
CTAATATCGCTGTTCTCAAGGAAATTATTAGTAAATATAATAAAAATGTTGATTGCCACGACCTAGTAAAAGCATTTTATTTGAAGAAGGGCCTAACAAAAGAGCAAGCCTATAAGCAAGCTTATTTGACGTATAAGGCTGAGCTTGGATTGGATATCAGCCGTATAGACGTGACTTCCCTTAGCTTAATTCACATGCCTGAAGAGTGGCAATTTGGTCTTGGTTCAAAAGAAGGAAATCCATTTCATTGCGGTTTCATCAACTTTGAATCAAAGCGTTTAGATCCTTGCTACAGATTCTATGATTCTAGAGAAAACCCAACAAAAGTCGACTCCATCGCGCCAAGAGTAGTAGGCAGGGCCAAGCGTTTAAACTGTCATAAACCTAAACAGAGAAAGTATTCCTACTATCAACGTGAAAGAATAAGCT
Organism: Anaerobiospirillum succiniciproducens DSM 6400; assembly: GCF_000482845.1. Classification (GTDB taxonomy): domain Bacteria; phylum Pseudomonadota; class Gammaproteobacteria; order Enterobacterales; family Succinivibrionaceae; genus Anaerobiospirillum; species Anaerobiospirillum succiniciproducens. The sequence goes on along the minus strand of NZ_AXWV01000145.1, from coordinate 1,082 downwards.
ATGCCGAAGAGCAGAGACTGCTATTTGAGCGCTGGGGAGAAACACCTAAAGAGGCTTCTTTGATAGAAGAATCTTATGGATTTTATGACCTGCAGTTTGGCAGTGCGTTTTCCATTCTAGAGCCAGTTGTTAATACAACTAAGCTTGTTGAAGTAGCTATGGATGATTATGTGCTTGATAATCCGTGCATGATAATCGAGACAGCTAACGAGCTTGGTAATCAATGTAATATAGCAGGACTAAACGCTGTTAGTAACAGCATACTAGCATCTATTGATGCCAACCTAAATAGCACATATTGCACTAACTACGGCAAGAAAATCATGCTATTTACTGACAGCCTACAAGACATTCAGCTTGCCTTAATGCATCCTGAATATACTTGCTCGCTTGCTATGGCGATCCCAGTGTCATCGTGTTACTCAGACAAGGCATTAGACTTGACTGTTGCAGAATCTATGTTCAATGATGAGGTTTGCGATATAACTAAGGTTATAAACAGGCCTAATCTAGAAAAGATTATTGGTTGCAAGTCAACATATAAGACACGTAGACAGAGTAATCGTCACTCAATCGTGCAGGCTGCGCTTAATTCTGAATCCTCATCAGATAGCCTAACAGAAAGCATTGGACTAACCTCTGGCTCTCAGGACATCCATTATGATTCAGCAAATAAGAATGATGCAGAAAAGACACAAGGCGTAGACCAAGCACAAGCTCAGTTAGAAATGCTGTCTATGGCAGCGATTCAGTCGGCTAATGATGAAGATTCATTTGACGAAAACTTAGACCAAGCTGATGTTTCTGAGATTATCGCAGCATCAAAAAGAATTGACTCAAACTTTGTTGATCCTGAAGACCCATCAGGCATGCGTGACATGTTTTTGGAGGCATGTGGATATGATATCGGCATGCCCGCTAAAGCATACAAAGAAAAATATGCCAACTCAAGCAATCCTGGTCGCAAGCCTATTGTGAATCCTTTTAGCGAGGGATTTAATGAGTTAGACGAAAAGACTAAATGGCGAAGCATTAATTCAATGTTGAATATGCTTAAAACAGCCATGATCACCAAAAAAAAA
>NZ_AXWV01000144.1 GCF_000482845.1 Anaerobiospirillum succiniciproducens DSM 6400 | reverse complement strand
GGGAACTTCTATAAATCAAAAACATGATATATATCAGGCGGAGGCGTGATATTTTGCTTGAAAACCTTGGGGTACAATGATATAATACATCATTAATAACAAACAAAAAACATTACCCCAAGGATAACAAAAACATGTCAACAGTATACATTTTTAATCACCCAAATGCAACTAAACTTATTCCATCTTCCAGAGAGGAAATACTAGCAAATGAACCTATTCTGCTAGCACTCGACCAAAACTTCGACTTTGAAAGTTTGCGTGGTTATATCGAGGACAACCTGAAAGCCTTTAGAAAGCAACAGTCAAATGTAAGCGATGATGCCCAACCACATGACACGCAGCACATTGCTGATGAGCAATGTGATGCTGATATTTTGTCCCCATTGCAGCCAAATCAAGCTATAAAAAGCAAGTATGCAAGAGCAAATGCTGGTCGTCCTAGCTATGATCCTGTATTAATGTTCAAGATCATTGTGCTTAAATTTGCTTTCGATCTAAGTGATAACAAGGTAGTTAGAGCTATAAAGGATCGTCGTTCCTTTCAGGTTTTCCTTGGTATTGACGAATCTGTTGTACCTGACCCTAAAACGGTCTGGAAATACCACGATTTATTCGCAAGCTCAGGATTATTTCAGCTATTATTTGCGAAAGCATCTAACTACATTAAAGAACTTAAGATTGTAAAAGAAAGTGACTCTTTGGGAATGGACTCTTCTTTTACTTTAGTCCCAATCCAGAGAAACACCAGAGAGGAAAATAAGCTCATTAAGGAAGGCTATGGTGAAACTCTTTGGAACGATAATCCAGCAAAGAAACGTCAAAAAGACATTAATGCAGCATGGACACAGAAAGGTGGCCAGCGTTATTTCGGATATAAGCTTCATGCTAGTGTTTGTCTAGTCTCAAAGCTCATAAAATCCGTACTAACTACGCCTGCGTGCGTGCATGATTCGCAGGTTATATCGCCACTTATAACAGATAGTGACGCTGGTAAGTACCTATACGCTGACTCAGCATATAGCGGACAAAAACAACTAAGCGAGATAGTGAGCTTAGGTCTAATTCCAGCTGTTTGCGAAAAAGGCAGAAGAAACAATCCACTTACTAATGAGCAAAAAGAGTCAAACCGCCAAAAATCCAAGATACGAGCAAGGGTTGAGCATGTTTTTGGTCGCTTAGCACATTGGGGAGCTGATGAAATAAGGACTATCGGCATTAAGCGTGCAGATGCTCATCACCATTTAGTGGCAATGTTTTATAACGTAATGCAGCTAATCAATCTTGGTATAAAAATCAAATTCTAGCCAAGGTAACTAAAAGTTTGGATCGTAATTCAATATATCCTGCTTAAACGGCGGGAGGGGCTGTCACGCCTTATGCAAGTAAAAATCAAGGAGTGACATACAAAAAACGCACTAATGCTAGTAAAACAATCTTTGTTTCAACATCATTTTAGTTGTCAAAGTCATCTTGCCATTTTTAAAACTTGCTTACTGCTTTTAGAATTTGAATAATAGAAGGTCCC
>NZ_AXWV01000143.1 GCF_000482845.1 Anaerobiospirillum succiniciproducens DSM 6400 | reverse complement strand
AGTGAAATGCAGTGACGCCGATGGTAGTGCAACGTACGATTGTGCGAGAGTAGGTCATCGCCAGGCTTAATTTTCTAATGCAAAAGCCCCTGAGCTCAAAAAGCTCAGGGGCTTTTGCGCTTTATATCTACCACAAAACCAGCTAATCTCAATCCCATCTCTATTGCCACAACCACAGGTACAGCCTTGATCGTGCCTAATTGTATAGTCTCGAGTTTACCATTATATCGGTAACGACTTCATGCTGCTGCATATCTAAAAATAACATTCAAATCTTAGCTGGCTTTTAAAAATATAGTAATATATTAGTGGCCTCCATTTATAGAGTTATGAAATTATATGTTAAGTGAAAGCAAACGCATCGAGCTTAGAAAGCTCCATGAAGAAGGACTATCAGTTAAGGACATTGCTGAGATACTCGAAATATCGCAGCCTACTGTTCGTTCATATTTGAAAGATGAAAGCCGAGGCGTAGTTAAGAAAGAAAGAAAACGTAGAGCATGCTTGCTTGATGACGCTGATCAGAAAGCTCTTATAGATACTTATGTACAAGGCGGTTACAACAGTAAGCTTATGTGCTCACTCATTAATCAAAATCCGGCTAAATACGGTCTTGATGATGATTTTGTGGTCTCGCTAAGAACCGTAAGACGCTACATGAGTAAAGTAGCACCTAAAGTAGCAGTAGATACGCCTAAAGCAAGTAGCTCTGAGTTCGAGCCTGGACAGCAGCTTCAGATTAGTTTTAACTTTACTGAATTTCAATTCCCAAGCGAAGACTCACCTCGTGAGCTGAGTGTGTTTACTGCAGTCTACCCTTGGTCACGTAAGTCTTTCTTTAAGGTCTTACCAGATGTATCTCAAGCATCATGGTTACAGGGTATCGAAGAATGCCTTATGAAGTACGGCGTACCTGATGAGATTATTTGCGATGGTGCAAACTCATTCTTAAAAAGCCAAGGTGCTAGCAAAGACATAGCCTTAAACACTCAGTTCAAGAGCTGTTGTGATAAGTTTGGCTTAGAGCCAAATGATTTTAGTGTAGCTAGCTCTAAGGCAATTGCATCAGTAAGCAGAGCAGGAAGCTTTTTCAACAAGAACTGCTTGTTTTGGGTAAAGCTTGAGCACCCAGAGGTTAGTACCATTGAAGAGCTTAATGAGGCTATTCAAGAGTGGAACGAAAGCTACGCTACTGATGAGCGCCAGTTTAAAGTAGAGATTGATGGCAACGAAAAGAAGCTGTCCGTGCGTGAGCTCTATAAAATCGAGTCAGAGCACCTAAGGCATATTAGCTAAGTCCCAAACCATATCCGAAAGCCGCACTTAACAATATGCTTTTAACTCTACTGCAGCTATAGGCATCGACAGGTCACAAGTAGCGCAAAAACAAAAAGGGCAGTGTAATAACACTGCCCTTTTGTAATGGCTAAAGTAAATGCCTAGCTTATTGACCTAAGAGATTTAGGGCAACAGTAGGACGCTGATTAGCCTGCGTAAGAATGGTCTGAGAAGCCTGCTGAATAATCTGGTTCTGAGTTAAAGCAGCGGTCTCAGATGCAAAGTCAGTATCACGAATACGGCTGCGTGC
>NZ_AXWV01000142.1 GCF_000482845.1 Anaerobiospirillum succiniciproducens DSM 6400 | reverse complement strand
GGTATTAAGAACTCCCAGAAGCACATTGATGTGACTTCTAATAACATCTCTAATACCAATTCATACGGTTTTAAGAAGTCACGTGCAGAGTTTGCCGATGTTTACGCAAATAGCGTATTCACAAATTCTAAGACTAATTCAGGTATGGGTGTACAGAACACTGTAGTATCACAGCAGTTCGTACAGGGCGCTTTATCTGGCGATACTGGCAATCCTCTGGATATGGCTATTCAGGGTAACGGCTTCTTCGTTCTTGAAGGCCCAAGTTCTGACGCACAAACTTTCACTCGTAACGGCGCTTTTCAGATTAACAAGGAAGGCTTTGTAGTTACCGCAATGGGCGATTACCTACAGGGTTGGGATGTGAACCCAGATGGTACTACTACCTCCTTAGATCTGAGCAACACCCACAACATTCAGCTCCCTGCTGACACTGGTGCGCCTCAGATGTCCACCAATATTTCTATCGGTGTTAATCTTCCAGCCGATAAGGATAATGTTAAGCCAAATCTTCCAGCTCAAGATCCATGGACTGGAGGTGCTTGGAATCCAGCTCAAACTGCACCAGAATATGGCGTTTTAAGAAAGGCTGACGGTACAGTAGCAGCAAATCAAGCAGAAGCAAAGTTTAAGCAATACTACACTGACTTTGATCCAAATAATGCTAGCACTTATACCGCATCAACCTCTCAGACTATCCACGACTCTTTAGGTCGTGCCCACACATTGACTTATTACATGCTCAAGATGGGCCCAGAGGAGGCTCAATCAAATAATAATGTGTGGACTGTTATTCCTTTTGTAGATGGCAAGCCTGTTGATGTTGCTATGCAAGGTACTGGTAATAACCAGGAATTTCCAACCGCAATTAGTGTTCCATCAAACTCTAAATCGTCAGTTGCGGGTGCTAACTACTTCGGATTTAAATGTACTTTCAGTCCTAACGGTGAGATGAAAGATACAGTGCCAGGTAAGATTGAGCTTTGCAATCCTGCCGATCCAAAAGTAAATACACTAGCTAATAGCCTGCGCCAGAAACTTTTCGGAGCTCCTGGTGTAGCAAACCCACAGGGTGATTTAGCAACTATTGATAATACATTTGAACAAATTCCAGGCAATCCGCCAAACACTACTGCTAAAGATCCAGTTTATAAAGGTTTGGACGGTTCTTTACATGCTGCCTTTGGTCAAGGCATCGATCCAGTTCAAAAACTTAACATTCAGTTTGCTGCTAGTCAGTACGGATCTTCTAACTTCTCAGTAAGTCAGGCTCCAACTAACGATGGCTATGCAACTGGTATTCTCATTGGTATGTCCGTTGATGAGAACGGCATCATTCAATGTGAGTACTCTAACGGACAGGTTAAGAACATAGCTAAGGTTGCCATGGCAGACTTTGCCAACCAGCAAGGCTTAACCAAGATTGGTGATACTCAGTGGAAGCAGTCTAACGCTTCTGGTGAGGCTATTGCTAAGGAGGCTAACTCAGGTTCTGCTGGCTCCATTAAGGGCTCTAACCTCGAGCTTTCTAACGTTGACCTCACCAATGAGTTAGTTGAGCTCATTACCGCTCAGCGTAACTATCAGGCTAATGCACAGTCTCTGCAGACTCAGAACACTGTAATGGATAGCATCCTGAATAT
>NZ_AXWV01000141.1 GCF_000482845.1 Anaerobiospirillum succiniciproducens DSM 6400 | reverse complement strand
ATAACTCATTAAAGGCGTTGTCTAACGTCTTTATGGTGCCATTAGCTAGTATAGCGATCTTTAATTTCGTTAAAAAATAGGTGTTTCATGATTATACATAGTTCCTAAGGCATGGAGTGATGTTCAATTCATCAACCGCTAGTCTTTAGAGTTGAATGCGTTCTCGATATCATCAAGGTGCCATTTCCATCTAAAGACAACTGGTTCTTGATTGACTTCTTCAATCCAAGCCAAAACCCTACGCACCAGTTCAGCTTTTGAATTAACTCGTAAGTTACGTAAGGCTTGACGTGACAACTTGCTAAAGAAGCATTCAATAATGTTCAACCATGATGCGTGTTTAGGAGTAAACACAAAATTAAAGCGTCCTTCTCTAAGGGTGCTCAAATACTCCTTCGTTTTCTTAGATCTGTGCACACTATGGTTGTCCAAGATTATGTTAATTGTTAGGTCTTCGTCGTACTGCTTGTTAACTTGTTCAAGAAACTCGATGAATTCCTCACTCTTGTGATTATCACGAACAAGAGCGTGAACTTTACCAGTTATTAGGTCGATGCCTGCAAGCAAAGTAACGGTACCAAGTCGACGATACTCATAATCGCGACCAACTGAGCTGTACTTTTCAGAAGGAGGTAAGTCTGGAGCGATATTTGATATTGCTTGGATGCCGGGCTTTTCATCATAAGAGATAAAAACTTCACCGCATTTTTCGCATATAGATATGGCTGAGCCATTTTGATCACGAGTGAATTGTAGAATCCACTCAACGCGCTTATATAGCAGCATGACAAATTTGGCTTTTGGCTCAAACTCTGGATCCTTGCACTCAAGATAGTACTTTATCTTATGTGGCTTGATGTTTTTAGAATTGAGGATTTTCCAAATTGTAGAACGCTGAACATTTTCTAATGACGGATGGTTGTGAGACTTGCAGTGTCGCTGAGCATAATTAGCAAGCGAAGACAATGTCCAACTTTGAGTCATTGGCCCGTCTGGAACATTTTCAGGCAAAGTACAAGCAAGGGAAATCACCCATGCCTTAGCTTCACGAGTAATTTGCTCTGGTCTACCACTGCGTTGAAAGTCCTCCATTGCTGCATCAATACCATACTTAGCCATTTTATAAATAGTCTTTGCTATAGTTGGTGCTGAAACGCCAAGAGAAGATTCAATGTCTTTATAGTTAGCACCATCTGCTCTTAGCAAAATAATCTTTGCTCTTTGCTGATGACGAATTTGACTCGACCTTGAAGAGGCTATTTTTTCGAGACGACTACGTTCTTCAGGAGTTATTTCAAATGAAAACTTTTTAGGACGACCAGCCATAATATTCATTAAATGTAAGTAACCCAAAACTGCTTATATTATAGCATTACTTAACGAATTTAGAGAATATTCTTAATTGCTTAAGTCGCGATTTTCCTTATATTTTTGGCCTAGATAGCTTCAAAGTTGAGCCCAATTAAAGACGCCTTACCAGCTAATGGTTATTTAATGTTTCTTGCTCGTTTGACATCTGGCTAGTTAAATCAGTGGGGACTCCTTTATACTTAAGGTAATTAAGAAACGCTATACTAGACCAAAGGTAAAGTCTTTTGCAATTGAGATAG
>NZ_AXWV01000140.1 GCF_000482845.1 Anaerobiospirillum succiniciproducens DSM 6400 | reverse complement strand
AAACTATGATATCTTTGGATACGCAAGATAACCGTCAGAACTTTGCAAAACACTAGAGCAGAGTTCTGATAGTTCAAAGATTTGGTAAAGTTTTAGTTTAAATAAAATTAATCTCAAATAACCACACTGTATCAGAAAGTTATATCTTTATCGTCCCATGAATAAATACAACGTTTTAATCACAACTGATATTAATTATCTACCTTATAGTTTTGTAACATGTCAGTCTGTTATAAATAGCATTCAACAAGATTTTGCAAATACTGACGATACAATCGTATTCAACTTATTTGTAGACAAAAGCGTAGATTTAAATTTTGTAAATAATAAATGCGAAAGTTTCATAAAACGTAATAGTTCGTCTATTATCAATATAGAGTTTAATGTAGCTATCGTTTCTGACTCTATATTTGAAGGTGCTACAGAATTTGCTGGTGGAACTTTATCAACATATTATCGTCTATTGGCAGGAAGACTTTTAAGTACTGATGTAAAGTCTGTTCTTTATTTAGATTGCGATACTTACGTGCGTAACGATATTAGAATTCTTTTTAGAGGCACCAATTTAGAAGATACTGTACTGGCTGGAGTTATTGACTATGGTATGGAATATGAATTAGAAGGCAATACTGAAATTGTAGTGAAGTCTAATGTAGCCAATAAGCCAAACCTCAGTATCTCCCTTAAGGAATATCTAAATGCTGGTGTTTTGCTTATTAATCTAGAGGAATTCAGGCAGCAAAAAATTTTAGATCAATGCTTGGATATCATAAAAAGCTACACATTGTTGGCTCATGATCAAGATCTATTAAACCTTATCGTCAAGAAAAAAACAGTATTGCCGTTGACTTGGAACTTCACCCCATTTTCTTATTTCCAAAGTTTTAATACAACAAATAATACTTTTTCTATCCTGCCGGCCAAACGTCTAACCAGTAAACAGATCAATTCAATCAACTCATTGCCAACCTTAGAGGATTTTCTTGAGTTCTCTATCAATCCTAGCATTTGCCATTTCACTAAGTTTAAACCTTGGGGAAATGCAAACTTTAATAATACGCAGCTTCCACTAAATAGTAGTCTTACAAAAATTCTTCATGAGTGGTACGAAACTGCTAACAGTGTTGTGGAGTTCGAGGATCAACTAAAGAGACTTCAATTCTGCGCGTTAAATAACCACGATCTCGTAATTTGCTTTTTAAATGACCGGATGGCTCAGTTGCGCTATGACTTAGAAAAGCAGCGTTTACGGAGAAAAAATGATCGCAGGCTTTTACTATCACTGATAGGCATCGTTTTAGTCGTGCAAATATTTACCATTCTTTGTCTATATTATTAATATATTATTCGTTACTCTCAAAAGAAATTATATTAGTTCATGAGTATCCTCTCAATCATTAATCTCTATTTATGATTAAGAGGACACTCAATATTGCTGTAATTGCATGGATTGTTGTTTTTATTTTTCCTCACTGGCCTAATTATCATTATCAGATCTGCTGGCATTACCTAGCTTATCTGCTCACATCTAAGCCTAATCTTATTTTTGCTGCCCTTTGGTCGACCACGACCACGCTTTTCAGTTGCTGATGATGCAGTTTGCTGCTTTTGTGCTGCCTGCTCGTTTGCAAGCGCAGCCTTTTTCTCGCTGCCCTTTGGACGACCACGACCGCGTTTTTCAGTTGCTGATGATGCAGTTAACTGGTTTTGTGCTGTTTGCTCTTTTGCAAGAGTAGCCTTGTTCTTGCTGCCCTTTGGACG
>NZ_AXWV01000139.1 GCF_000482845.1 Anaerobiospirillum succiniciproducens DSM 6400 | reverse complement strand
GCCTTGTTCTTGCTGCCCTTTGGACGGCCACGACCACGCTTTTCTGGAGTGGCAGAGGAGTTTTGAGTTGGAGTTAATGACTCAAGCTCTAGGTGTGGATCAAAAGCAAGAATAGTACGATCGCTTGGCAACTCATTGCCTTCTGCGATAAGAGAGATCTCATCAGTGATACGCAATAAGGCCTCTGAAGACACACCAATGCTATATAAAAGACGCTGAGCTGATCTAAATACACTGTAACGTACTAACTGATAGTTAGTTTCATTAACCTCTTTAAAGGCCCTTACTTTAAAGAGCTCTGCAATCAAATCATCTGTGTTGATATTGCAGACATCTGCATATGACTTTAGCTCATAACAAAGCAATGACTTAAGGTAAGTCCATAACGCAATTGCATAGTGTTGCTTTTGCAGATCACATATGTCAGTTGGTTCAAAATATGAGCTAGCTAATCTGCAAACTATATTAGCTTCGCATGTGGAGAGATAATCTACTGCGCCAAGTTCTTCTTTATTAATTTCTGAACAGCAAATATTTCTCTCTTCTGCCCAATTTCGTAGAAGAGATGCAGAATTATTTGCATGTAATCTTAATAGAGTTGGCTTTAACTCTTGTTCATTTAATAAATCATAAATAGAACCGAGGCCTGCGCTTAAGCTCTCTTTGTCACCTTCAAAAGTAAATGCAGATACAATCTTTGAATGTACGCCCTCTCTAGAACACAACTCGTTTGAGGAAGCCACAACATATATGCATACACTACAGGTTTCAGCAGAATCTTTTAAAATTGAGTAACTATTATTGAGTTCTAAATTGTCGCTCTTAATAAAGCTTGACTCATTGTTATCACCGCTAGATAAAGTTGAATCAAATACTTCACTTAAATCGGCTGTAGTGTCAACTTTTAAAGAAGCGCTTTCAGCATCTTCCTGAGTGTTTGTATACTCAACTGCAACTAAGTAGAGATAAGCATTGTCTGTAATAGATAATTGTTTTAAGTTTCTGAATGAAAACTCATTTAACTTATCGGCATTAATGTCATTTAAAACATTTGCAATATCAGCCTTTGAAATTGAACTAGTTGCAAAAGTGGCATTTAATTCTAAATACTCCTCAAAAGAGTTGTATTTTGCGTAGTCAGATATAGTTAAGTAAGCTGCAAAATCTAATAGTTTGTTAGCCTGTTCTGTGCCAAATGCTTGTTGCAGATTTGAATATGCACCATTATTTTTTAGCATTTGTAGCAGTGCTGCGTAGACACCAATTGTACGTACCGAATAGTTATCAGCAGTATCAATCACTTTATTAAGCAGATTGCACTTGAGGCTCCAAGCTTTACTGCCATTAAGCAGTATTGCACCTTCTTCTAAATATTGTCCCACAATACAATTGCGAATATTACCATTGAGCGGATCTTGTAAATCTACTGAAACATCGCCTAGCGGGTTTACTTTGGCAAATTCAGGTGCTTTAACTACTAAAGGCTTTGCAATTAATTGGCGCATATAACCTCGTTGCAAACTACTTATAAGATATGACAGGCAGAATTTAATCTTAAACATGAAAATATGCGGTACACACATTATCTTTTAGTATACATTAAATTAAAACCTTACAGCATAATTCTTTTTTATAATTAGTTCGCTATAGTTTAGAACAAATTTCAATCCATAATTTAAGTATGAATAGTATCTGAAATATATCCTAAAAAGCCGTATCTATAAGCGTAAATTTCCTCTAAAACGGTAACAAGTGCCTCATTATTTTAAGAAATATTCAATTTAAGCTGATGCTTTTCCTGCAGAGAGCATAAGCAGCAA
>NZ_AXWV01000138.1 GCF_000482845.1 Anaerobiospirillum succiniciproducens DSM 6400 | reverse complement strand
TTGCTGCTTATGCTCTCTGCAGGAAAAGCATCAGCTTAAATTGAATATTTCTTAAAATAATGAGGCACTTGTTACCGTTTTAGAGGAAATTTACGTAATAGTAAATGGCCTAATTAAGGGCAATAGATACACGTGTCTGGCTCAGAATATATACGTAAATGATTGCTGTTGATACATCAAATGTATTGATTGTAGATTGTTATGGCTTTTGTCTAAGAGTAATATAGGTAGAAACTATGACTATGAGCAATCAACAGTAGAGCTCATTTAGACATTACTATCATAAATCCTTGCCAAACAGGCAAGTTTAACAAGTCCTATAAAGTGCAATTGTAGGTAGTCTTTGATCAGCATGGTTAAAGCAATCTAACTTAGACGATAAGTCTTGCTGATCAGGGCACTAAATTTGAGTGGCTAGTCTTGCTGTCCCTGGAGCTCAAGATATTTATGCTGCAGTGCGAACCAAACAACATAAGTGTAAATAATCAATATTTGTCTATATTTTTAGATAAGTATATTTTCGCGTTTCGCAAGTTTATATCAAGCGGATTCATAGTTGAGATAACCGGTATCGCTGGCTTTATTGACTCTGAATATGACATAGCTTATGACTTGTTAGACGCTTTAGAGCATTATGGTTTCTTCATTTCGTTATCTGGAGAATACTCGCTGCTTAGCGATATTGAGGTTTGCTGCATCAATTGCGAATCTGAAGAAAGACAGTCTTTTGTATATTCGCTTGATAACTTAGTTTCGCTTACTAGATTATCTTCAGAGACAGGGATTTCATTGATGGCAATCCTGATTATGAAAATAATCTCTAAGATAATTAGCAAGCATAAGATTATTTATAAGGCTTTAATCCTTGATTTAGATGATACCTTATGGCCTGGAACTATCTCAGAAGATGGGCTTGAGTCTATAAGGAATAGGCTTAGATCTCCTGAAGGAGCGCCTTTTATAAATTTCATGTGTTTTGTTCGAGCAATGGCTATAGAGCACGGATTATTCGTAGCTATTTGCTCGCGTAACGACGAAAAAGAAATTAAAAATGCGCTTGCTAAGCTGAAAGTGTGTGAGTTTCCGATTAAAGATCAAATTGACTGTATCGTGGCTAATTATTCTGATAAAAGCATAAATATCAAAGATGTAGCCAATGAGTTATCAATCATGACCAATGCTTGTGTATTCATTGACGATAATCAGATTAACCGCGATATTGTCAGTCATGAGCTGCCTGATGTTTTTGTACCAGAGTGGCGTTCTATTAACGAGATTACTACGCTAATTGAAGCAAGCTGTATCTTTGATCGATTTGAGCTCTCTTGTACCTCACGCAATCGCAAACGCATCATGAAACAAATCAAACAAGATCGTGAGATCTGCAATCTTGTTAACTACCAGGTGCTTATTCATGATGATGATGAGCATAAAGAGGCAGCCCGTCTTTATCGTAGTGCAGGTCAATTTAAATTCAATAATAGCCTGAACTTCGATGACTCAAATAAATCAGTATATTTTGAATTATTTAGAGGCGATGGTGAGAGCATTGGTGTTGCTTCAGCTTTAACCTTGAGCATAAGCGATGAAAATGTACATGTTTACAACTGGGCTATAAGCTGCAAATTTTTCTGTATTGGCCTAGAAGAGTTTATCCTCATATATTTAGCAAACATCGCCGTTCTAAAAACAGTGACCTTCGATTTTATCGAGAGCGATCATAATGTTAAAGCAGCCGCTTTAATCAATAAATATAAGGAGCTATTTACCTGCGATACCAATGGTCAATTAAGGCTATTACCCTGAATTTTTCTAAATATCGTACAATATCTTATATATAAACACAACATATCTTACACAATTATTAAGGGCTAAAGCTTCATAAACCTGATGCTT
>NZ_AXWV01000137.1 GCF_000482845.1 Anaerobiospirillum succiniciproducens DSM 6400 | reverse complement strand
GAGCTCATTACCGCTCAGCGTAACTATCAGGCTAATGCACAGTCTCTGCAGACTCAGAACACTGTAATGGATAGCATCCTGAATATCCGTTAATAGCTCAATTTTTCCGAACATAACTTCACGCCGGGCCCTGCCCGGCGTTCTTATTTCTGGCATATGAATTGCTCAATTAGATTTATATGAAAATGAAAGCAAGTTTTAGATTATGCAGATGTTGTTAGACTGCATTAACTAATAACTATACAAAGCGGAGCTAATGTCATGTTCGGAATTTCAGTTAGCGGTATTAAGAACTCCCAGAAGCACATTGATGTGACTTCTAATAACATCTCTAATACCAATTCTTACGGTTTTAAAAAGTCACGTGCCGAGTTTGCTGATGTTTACGCAAACAGCGTATTCACCAACTCAAAGACCAACTCAGGCATGGGTGTGCAGAACACTGTAGTTTCACAGCAGTTCGTTCAAGGTGCTCTGTCAGGTGACACTGGCAACCCACTGGATATGGCTATCCAGGGTAATGGCTTCTTCGTTCTTGAAGGCCCTGGCTCTGATGCACAGACTTTCACTCGTAACGGCGCATTCCAGATCAACAAGGAAGGCTTCGTAGTTACCGCTATGGGCGACTATCTTCAGGGTTGGGATGTTAACCCAGATGGTACTACTACCTCCTTAGATCTAAGCAACACCCACAACATTCGCCTACCAGCAGACACTGGTGCACCTCAGATGTCCACCAACATCTCCATCGGTGTAAACCTTCCTGCTGACAAAGACAATATAAAACCAAATCTACCAGCAAATGATCCATGGACTGGTCAGCCTTGGGCTCCTGCCCAGACCGCCCCTCAGTATGGCGTTATGAGAAAAGCTGATGGTACTATTGCAAATACCCAAGCTGACGCTCAATTTACTCAATACTACACTGACTTTGATCCAAAGGATGCGAGCACCTATACTGCATCCACTTCACAGACCATCCATGACTCTTTAGGTCGTGCTCATACTTTAACTTACTACATGTTAAAGATGGGGCCTGAGGGCGATAAGTCCAACAATAACGTTTGGACAGTTATTCCTTTTGTTGACGGTAAACCAGTTGATATTTCTGCCCAACAAAATGGCGGCAAGACTGAATACCCTACTATGATTACCGTCCCGCAGAATTCTAATTCAACTGCAGCCGGCTCAAACTATTTTGGTTTCAAGTGTACTTTTAGCCCGAACGGCGAAATGAAAAATACCGTACCTGGCAAACTTGAGCTTTGTAACCCAGCAGACGCAGCTAATGCAAACTTAAAGAACCCAAATAGCTTACGCCACACTTTATTCGGTAACCCAAATGCAGCTCCAGGTTCACAAGATCTCACTGGTTCTGTTAATGCCCAAAACGCACCAGATCTGACCTTCAAGAAAGATGGTATGGAGGGTTGCGACGGTACCTTACATACTGCAATAGGCCAGGGTATTGAGCCAACACAGAAGCTAAACATTCAGTTTGCTGCTAGCCAGTACGGTTCTTCTAACTTCTCTGTAAGTCAGGCTCCTACTAATGATGGCTATGCAACTGGTATTCTCATTGGTATGTCTGTTGATGAGAACGGCATTATTCAGTGTGAGTACTCCAATGGCCAGGTTAAGAACATTGCTAAGGTTGCCATGGCAGACTTTGCTAACCAGCAGGGTTTAACCAAGATTGGTGATACTCAGTGGAAGCAGTCTAATGCATCTGGTGAGGCTATCGCTAAGGAAGCTAACTCAGGTTCTGCAGGCTCGATTAAGGGCTCTAACCTCGAGCTTTCTAACGTTGACCTGACCAACGAGTTAGTTGAGCTCATTACCGCTCAGCGTAACTATCAGGCTAATGCACAGTCTCTGCAGACTCAGAACACTGTAATGGATAGCATCCTGAATAT
>NZ_AXWV01000136.1 GCF_000482845.1 Anaerobiospirillum succiniciproducens DSM 6400 | reverse complement strand
GCATCAGGTTTATGAAGCTTTAGCCCTTAATAATTGTGTAAGATATGTTGTGTTTATATATAAGATATTGTACGATATTTAGAAAAATTCAGGTCAAAATTATGAATCGTATTCATACAATATTGCTTTAGCTTAATGGGCACCATCCTAATAAATATTATCATCGACATGATTACATCATGTTTTAATTAATTTACTGATCTTTATAAACCCTATTAAAGTTAAAATTTTAGACTTTTCGTTATATTCGACTTTCAATATGGGGCAGCCAATAAAATAGTATTTGTCGTAATTTATTCGTTGTTTATGCTTAAAAATTCTAAAAAAAACATATTTAGTGCACTCACAAAATGCTCTTTTTCTTATAAGTTGCTCTTTACGTCTACTTAGGAAAGTCTCTCGAGGCATTTTTACCTCATCAAGTATTTTTATTGCCAGGTCATATATCAATGGTGTATCAACATTATCATAGTCTAGGGACAATGCCGTCCAAACTTTCTCATAAAATAAATTTAAAAAGCACTCAGACCTAATTTTTAGTAAATCATTATCTTTTAAGTATAACAGCAGAGCATTAGAAATTTCCATTAAATCTAAAGATAGACCAGAACGTTTTAATCTCGCATTTTGTGATAATGAATCATTTCTAATAAGGTAGTTATAATAATAGCTATTATCAAGCCATATTTTCTTGCAGTGAAATAGGTATACAGCAATAAAGTATTGGTCTTCATGCACAACGCCTAGCGGAAACCTGATTCTATAGTACTCTATGATAGAGTAACGATAAAGCTTGTTCCATACTGTAACGTTAATACATTGAATCAAAGAGTCTTTAATAGTTTGTTTCCCTAACCCCCCATCTGAACAAGCTAAATGAGTTTCGTCAACGCATAGACAACCATTAAATTCTTTAATAGTTTTATAACCAAAAGCAACTATATCAATATCTTCATTAAATTTTGACAATAGATTTTCATAAGCACATATATCAATATAATCATCTGGATCAATGAATGATATATACTCAGGTAGTTGTTTTTCACCTTTATTATAAGATGTTCTAATAAAGTCTAATGCAAAGTTACGTGCAGAAGAAATCCCCCCATTCTTCTTTTGTATTACAGTAATACGACTGTCTTTTTTGGAGTAGAGATCTAATATAGTCCCACAATTATCAGGACTTCCGTCATTGACACATATAATCCAAAGATTCTGATATGTCTGATTAATTATACTGTCCAAACACTTTGATAAATATGTCTCGACATTATATATAGGAACAATAACAGCTAATAAAGGCAGGTTTGGTTTGGTTTGGTTTGGTCATGGAGCTAACCTGAATATTATATTTAATATTATACAAAATATCTATTAAAAGCTTAACAATTTTCGGAAATACATAGTAGTTTGATTCTAAGAGTAGTCATAATTGCCGCAGCAAAATTCCATATACTAAAAGTTTAGCAAATCTTGGAACTAAATCAATTTAGACTGATGTCCTCAGCGATAAGAAGCACCAGCCTAAAGTTTAATACCTTGTCATTGATTCATGTCCGGCTATGCTCAACTGAGCATAAAGTTTTTTCTGTTTTTAGCCCCTTTCGGTCTGCCAGGTCTTTTCTTTGGTAGACGTGATAAATCCGGCATTGGGCCGATAAAGTTCATCTTAAACTCTTTGCTAACTCTATTCTTAGCTCCTTTTGGTCGCCCAGCTTTCTTCTTTGGAAGACGTGACAAGTCAGGCATCGGGCCAACAAAAATTTTCTCGAATGCAAGATTGCTTTTGTTTCGACTACCACGTGGACGTCCACGACCTCTCTTTTCTGCAGCTTCAATACTATTAGATTGAGCATTCATAGCCTCTTTTAAAAGAGTGCTCTTATTCTTACTGCCCTTTGGTCTACCTGGGCCACGTTTAGGAGGCATCGGACCAATAAAGGCAGCATCGAATTTGGCTTTCTCAATAC
>NZ_AXWV01000135.1 GCF_000482845.1 Anaerobiospirillum succiniciproducens DSM 6400 | reverse complement strand
TACTCCTTTGGTCAATGTTTTTTATAGATCTAGGGAGCTAGGCATACTGGCCTGATGAGGGGCTGCAGCATATGCATGCTGCGCCCCTTTTGGCTTTATAAGCTAATCTAAGTCTGAGCGATACAGGTAACCTCTGTTACTATAGCTATATCTCCGGCACTTCCTCTAAATCTTCTGAAACACTGACAGGCATATCTATAGTCTGTCCAAGTTTTGCAACTGTCATCACTGATCTAGGCAGCTCAATCTTTAACTGTCTCAACAAAAATTCTTGGGCTCCAACAATTGGCTTCCATATCATGCCCGCTTTATACTGCTCTACCGTAATGCCGTTTAACACACGCAACACTTCTTTAGTAGACCGTAATTTGTTAGCGTACTTGCCTGGATTAGCTTCTCTAGCATCTCTAACACGGTGATTTAGCTCTGTGGTTAAGATTCCAGCTATATGTTGCAGAAAGAGTTTCTGTTGAAAACCTTTGTCTGTCTTAGCTTTAGTTGTTTTTCCGTCAAGACCAGATTTTGTACGTTGAATAACATTCTCGATACTTTGTCGTCTTCCATATCTTTCTTTTACTTCAGCACTACTCAAAGTAAGATCGTTAGTTACTAGCACCTGAAAACCTTTTGTGCTCAGGTGTTCCGTTATTGCTGCTCCATTCAATACTGGGCGTTTTTCTGGACTAATAGTGACTTTATCCTTCTTTATGGCTTTTGATTTCTTTGAGGTTGCAAAGGATTCGCTTAAGTATTTTTCAGCATCAAAATCAGAAAACTTTGCTAAGTAGTCACATTCTGCTGATGTAAGTTTTGCTCCGGACATGTACAAAGATACTAGGTCTTTAATTTTAGTCATTACAGACATGAACTCTTTGTGGTAGATATCTGGCGAGTATAAAACGTGATAGCGAAGAGTTACCTTTTCATCCAATTTGGCTCTCTTTCCATCTACAGGATACGATTCATATGTATGAGGACGATCGATATATTTACTCGATGTAATGTCTTCAAAATCAAGCACTGTATTGCTAACAGCCAAGCAAGAAGAGCTAGCTTCCTTAATCAGGCTTTTTACTTGAGCTTTTTGGCTCATGTTCACTATGAACTTTTGTCCACTACGAAGCATAGCATCAATGTTTCCGCCGCTATCATAGCCTCTATCAACAATAGCGGTCATAGAGTCTATATTGACACTATGTCTATTAATCTTTTCAAGAACATTTTCAAATGCAGACATATCGTTTGCGCGACCATTAAAAACATCGTACATGAGCGGTAGTCCGCTTTTTGAAGCGTCGCATATAAACTGTACATTGGCCTGGTTGTTGTAGTTTCCTTGCTTATCCACACCGCTGTCTATAAACATTAAATCTCGGTTCTTATGTGAAATCGGAGTACCATCAATAGCGGTACAAAGACCTTCCTTGATAATCCTCTCGTGATTATTCTTGAAATAGTGCGCTAAAAAGTTGTGGTGAAAATGATCTATGAAGTTATCGTTAATCAAACTGACGATACGTTTAAAAGCGCCAATATCCAAATTAGCGCAATCGGCCACAGCATAATAGTCACAGAAAGAAGTAAGACCTTCATATGTGTTTGTGCCATTAATGATCATTTGATACACAACAGTTTCAATACACAAAGTGTATTTAAGTGCCTTTTTCTTCGTTATTCTGCGAAGTCTTCTATGTTTCCCAGTTTCGGGATCTACTATTGGATCAGGCTTATAGTCCATGAAAGACTTAGCTAAAGCCATTCTCACTCCAGTATAAATAGCAAGCTGCTCTAAAGTTAAAATGCTACCGCCTGACTTAATGCCAAGTAGCTCGTTTGCTACAGCTTTAGGTCTTGACTCTATAGTCTTGCGAGTCTCATCAAAGGATAGGTTAATAAGCTGGGCAGGGTCTCTACTCATTGGCACGCCGCTAGCTGACTCAATCACCTTTCTTGTGCCAGCTAAGTGACTAGTCTCACCTGAGTCATCTGAATCACATTCAAGCTCATCCTCAAAGAGATCAATCTCTCGCTCTGGTTTTTTGTAAAAAAATTCACCACCCTCTGCTCTATAGATAGTTAATCCAACAAGTTGAGGATGTTCAATTAAGAATT
>NZ_AXWV01000134.1 GCF_000482845.1 Anaerobiospirillum succiniciproducens DSM 6400 | reverse complement strand
CACTTGAAAAAATACTTTATGATTTCTGGTGCACATGGAGCATAACGAGCATCATAGCTTTCAAGCTCATAGCAATCAGGAAAAGTAGCCTTTATCAGCCTGTCCTTGTAGGCGATTTCCCATTTTTCTTTCGCTAAAGCACAAATACCTTGTTCTAAGAATTCAACTTTATCAAGTTTGTGGTTACTCTGATCCATAATGAACTCGTCAATGATTGGACCATATTTGCTGAGCTTAAGCATGGTAAGGGCTTTTTCAAGTGTCCAAACAATTGGGTCAGGACCATAGATTTTCTCTTCGTTGCCCTCTTTTTCTGGTGTATTACCCTCATCTAGCAGCTCTTCAATTTGAATGTCTTCGTACTCAGCACATTCGGTAATCTCAGTTAGGCTTTCATCTGAGTTAGAATCAAGGCTTTCTCTAGGAGGCGGTGCTAGCATTTCCAACACCTCAAGATGAGATAGCTTATCATTGAGCTCAGATGTTGAACCACTGCATTTCTTCGCTGGTTCATCATTAGTTGATACACGATTTTGTTCCGTTTCGTGTATATCAAACAATAATTGTTTATTTTCCATATGGACTTCCTTAAAAGTCATCGTTATTTAAGTCATACTCAGCAAAGAACTCATCGTAATCGTTTTTAGTACTTTGCTTCGTGTCATTATTCTCGGATGGCTTATTTATAGCTTCCTCAGCCTCAGCCTCAGCCTCAGCATCAATGCTATATCTAGATAGCTGATCTTTGGTAAAGTAACCTTCGGCTAAGGTATCACCAAGACTATTTGAAATTCGGAACTCACCATTAGCACACACCACAACAAGTACGCTCTTAGATGCATACTTAGCGGGTAGCCTTATAGCATGGCCATGGACATGAAGCTCACCATCCTCTTTAACTCTCAACATTTTGCATGACAGTGGTATGGTGAATTTCTCTCTGTCTACAAAGCTCAAGAACTTTTTTTCATATTCGTACAGCTCTTTAGGCGTTCTAAGCTTTTGAACTTTGTCGATCATTGAATCAAACGATCTATCGACATCGGAAAATGTCCGCGTCCACTCTTGAATGGCGCTGTTAAGCTCCTCAACCGATTTGATGTGTGGGTATTTAATGCTTGCCCATCTAAAGCCTGTTTTCTTTAAGTAATATCCTGCTCTTTCAACTGCTCCTTTAGTTTGTGGTCTGCGTGGCTTGCATGCTCTGGGAGATATGCCAAAGTGCTTGCAGAAAAATAGAAAATCTGGATGAAACCTGACCTTATTAGGCCCATCATTAGACAAAACTAGCGATTTATCATTGTCACAGAGGATCTCCCTTGGGATCCCAAAATTAAGAAGACATTCTGAGATCGCACGAAGCCAAGATGCTTGTGACATATCTGGGCATATCCAGAAGAATTGCTTGTGAGACCAAGTATAAACAGCTTCAAAAATCAGAATACTGCTCGCGTTTTTATCACCATCGAAAAAATATTTTCCATGGGTAAAATCTATTTGAAGTTGCTGACCGACCTCTACTTCAAATCTATTAATAACCTTATACGTAGTTTTCCTTGGCTTCTCGACAATACTATTCATGTATCGTCTAATGGATCTGACATGCAGATTGAAGCCTTCAGGAAGACCATATTTAGCAGGTTCTTCATATAAGAATTTACTTAGAATAACGCTGTTATATCCAGACTTAATGTAGTCATTTTTTAGCATCTCTTGGTTTCCCTGCGTCATGACAGAGATGCGGCGAGGGGTTTTAGATTTTTGTCTGGTTAAAACTTTCCCTCGCTCGGGATCAGAGATGTATGAGCGAATTGTTGTTCTAGATATGCCAGTTTGTTTAGCAATTTCCCGCTGAGATAGACCTTCGTTTGACAAACGTCTTATTAGCAGCTGCTTATTAATATCTAACAAGGCCTTTAGCTCCATAGCGAAAATAGTGCTTAAAACGTCCTCTATTGGCAAAGGACATTTTTATGTGCTAAGTAAAGCAATTAAAATAGTATGCTAACTGATTGTTTGAATGCAATTGGCAGGAAAGAAAACTATATGGCGAAACGGCAAAGATGCTTTAGTTCACATTTTTGCTTTAATGCCATTTTACCCGAGCTAGCCTTGGGGATGCTCTTTAAAAATCTAATT
>NZ_AXWV01000133.1 GCF_000482845.1 Anaerobiospirillum succiniciproducens DSM 6400 | reverse complement strand
CCTGAGTTTAGCACCTAAACTATAAGAAAAGCCTTATCCTACAAGGGGTTAAGGCCTTTTTTTATTTTTATCTTATAGGGGGTGTGAAATCTGTCAATTTCTTGCAAACTTCATCATCTCGTAGTGCTCATACGAAAGTACCTTGCTATCTGGATAAGGGTTTATCTTAAGAATTCGTTTTAGCTCCTTAAGACTTACATGCATGGGCACTTCTCCAAGTCCAGCAGCATCTAACACAGCTTGTGTATCGCCTCTCATTAATCTTTTGTTCTGTACAAAATTATTAAACACTTCTTGTTTTACAACTAAGTCGTTAAGGCCTTCTTCTAACCGCCCTTTACCGGTGTTTTCTGGCGCATAAAAGCCTGAGTTGCTTCTAACATTGGTGAAGTAAATATTGTGCTTATCTAATGCAGCAGCAACCACCTTAGCATCAGCAAGCGCATCACAAATACGTTGAGATGACATTCTGATGCCCTGTTCCAAAAGCCTGCCCTGCATAATTCTCAGCATCATAAGCGCAAACACACAAAGGTAGCAGTGAGCCTCAATCCTTTGATGAAGTCTTACGTGCATTGGCCTTATACTAAAGCTGCTCTTCATAGCTCTAAAATTCTCTTCAATGCCTACTAACTTATGGTAAGTATCTAGAACTTCTACATCAGATAACTTTTCAAAATCTTCATTTTGTGGATGATCGAAAATAACTGCAGCATAGCCAGCAAACTCTTCTTTGTTCTTGATTACATCATGTTTTAAGCCAATGGCTCTATAGTTTTCTTTCTCTTCTTTGCTTGCAGCTGATTTGCCATGTGCTTTTGATGTAGCTTGGGATCGTTTCGTCTCTACAATAGATCGCCATCCGCTTTGAGTTGAGCCAATAAGTGCCCTTTCGCTAATAGCTTTGTTGGCTTTCTTCTTCATTTCCTCTAACTGAGCAAGGTCTCTTGCTCTACGTTGAGGACTGAACGTGTAAACAATCTTGCATTTCACCTTAACCGTACGAGACTTAGCTTTTCCTGTCTGAGGATCGACGGATTCTTTGACACGTGTTGTTTTGATGTAGTCACAAACCTTTAATCGCGGTGCATCAACATCAAGCTCTTTTGTGCCAGCATTTGATACAAATGCGCCATCATCTCCAGGCAGATAATTTACGTATCCCTCTAAATCAAGCATCTCGCTGCGTACTTCTTCTTTTTGCTGAGATACTTTCTGAGCTACAACAAAACCGATATTCTTCTCTTGAACCTTGCTTAATACTTCAGTTCCATTGATGCCTCGATCTGCAACAAAGTAGAAATCCTTGATTCCATACTTTTCTTGAAGACTATTGAGTGTCGGTTCAACCAGATGAATCTCAGAGATATTGCCTGCGAAAATACGGCAATCAATTGGGAATCCCTCTTCATCAATAGCAAGTGCAATTGAGATTAATGGCTGTGCAAAGCGACCCTCTTTAGACATGCCCCTCATTCTTATATCAGAGCTTTCCCATAACTCAAGCTCTTCTTGAAGAGCCTGTTGATACTCTAAGCTTTCCATGAAGTCATTTATTTCATCAGTGGTTGCACCGCGCTTCTCTAATTCCTCACGAGTCTTTTGAGCAAACCTAATTGCACGCCATGTAACATCGTCATAAGGGGTCTCAAACCATGTGTTAGTGCAGTCAAAGAAAGCCAATCGAATGCCTTTTCCTCTGCGCTTAATATGGGTTTTTACAGCATGTTTAAGCAACTCGTCTTTGTGATCATAAACAAAATCCAAAGCACGATAAAAGTTGTCCTGATTCACATCACTCCATGGACAGTAAATGAAGTCACTTCTATTGTTGCTTGACTGCAGGTATGACTGCGGGCAAATGATCTTGACGCAGCTCAGATAGAAAATCAGGTCATTTAGACTCCATGAGTCAATGTCTGTGTAGGCCTTCTGCAAGTAGCCTATTTTGTATTTCAAACCAAGCTCGTCTTCCCAAAGAGGCTTAAGTGCAAGATGTCCATAGCGAAGGGAAAAAACACTGTTTAGCTTTGGCAGATCGCCGCACTTAGGCTCATCTGTAGTGTTTTCTTTATCATCGGATGTATCAGCTACTGCTGCCCTAACTGCCCCAGTAAGGATTTCATTTCGACAGGTCTTCTCAAGCTGTGAAGTTAGTAGTTTGCGAGCACGACTATCTTCATATGCCTGTCTTACATCATCTGGAAGGGAATCAT
>NZ_AXWV01000132.1 GCF_000482845.1 Anaerobiospirillum succiniciproducens DSM 6400 | reverse complement strand
GCTTGGCTTTGTTTACCGAATCGCTTAGTGCGTTTCAGTGATGACGTATTTTAGCGATCCAAAATCTTAGGTCAACACTTTTTTAAAACTTTTTTAAGCGCGGATCTACAATTCTACTCTAATAACCCTTAAAGACCAGCATATACATCGCATTTTGTGAAGCAAATCACGCCAAAAAACTTTTTGTTAAACACCACTATTAATATGGTCTTAACAACCTATTTACAATGGTTTTAACACCATATTTAGCAAATTCGCAGCAATTGCTTTGATTCAAATCAACCAAAATTCCACCAAAATAAGCCTGTGTCATCATCAGACAATCGACTTCACCACATACAACCACATAACTTTGCACTGTGAGTCCTAGCAAAGCTGCATAACCTTTATATGGGGGATCAAACTTCAATGTGCCGTTAATCTAGCTAAAAGTACTCAATCACAAGCAGCCTAGCTCTTATATACAAATAGCCACGAAGCTACATGCCCTTAAGTTGATGCAGCAACCTTCCAGTTCCATCTACATCACTTGCAGCAACCGTGGCTATGAACTCTAATGGGTTTTACCTAGCGCTGATCTAAAAGTAGCCTTTAATGTGCCGTAGTGTTGCTTGTGCAAACCTTTTACAGGAAATTGTTCCGTAAAGTTCTGTAACTGCTGATTTGCTTAAGATGCTACTTTCGATGAAAGTAGCTAACGATCTTAGATTGTTGACCACTCAAGTGCAGTGAAGTTAATAAAGTCTCTGTACAGAGCGACTGCAGCTTTGGCACCCTCCTTTCCTTTCATCAGAGGCTTAACTTGTCTAATGAGCTTTTTGAATGATTCACGCAATGCCTTTGTCTCTAATACTAAGGCCTCTGCATCGCCAACGTGATTGCTTTTATCGATCTTAACTTGTGCTTGTTCTTTATCTAAAACAGCAAGCAACTTATCGGTACTGCCTAGTAAGGCAGTCTTGTACCCTCTTGTGCAGTATTGTTTAAAAGGCTCGTTTATTGCCGATAACTTGCCTGCAAGTGCGAGTACTTCCTCTAGTTGCGCTCTATCTATTTGCTTTGCAAAAAGAACGCGTCTTAAGTTCTTACCCTCAATTGCGTTTAGCAAGTTCTCAATCTCGGCATCTTCTATATCTGAAGCTGAAGGTGCTATAAGATCTGCCCTTTTATCCTTAGCAGTCTTTTCAAACTTACTTTTATAGTACGCCTCTAACTCTTCTTTACTAAGACAGTGCAGCATCAACCACTGAGCATAGTGATTTGCAAAGTCTTTGCTAGCGTTATAGCACTGTCTTACGAGCATGAAATCATTCCATTCTTTGCTCTTTTGACAAATGACTCCAAGTGCACTGATCCAGTACTCGTAGTAATACTTGCCTTTAAGATCCCAAGGCTCAGTATTTAGATCACCAAGCTGCTTAAGCGCATCTGTATTATTTGTATCTGAGCTATTTGCTTCTAATAAAGGTTCACCAGCTTGTGACTTCATATATGAAGGAACCTTAAGGGCTAACTTTTCACCCAAGTAATAAATAACATTATCTTGGTAGAGCTCATCAGATATGAACGAAAGCTTTGTCTTGAGCATGGTAATCCCTCTTTATCTTAATAGTGTGGCTTGTCATTTATAGACCAGTTCAAAAGCCACTATACATGATCATCTGTTGCCATGATCGACTATTGCGATCTAAAAGTATGAGCCATTGATCTTTAGCGTTTGCACCTGAATATGTCACTAGCTTCGTCCTTACACGAGTAGAGACGGAACTACCAGGATTCTTTCTTTTTCTTTAATGGTGCCGCGCTTAATATTGCTTAAGAGTGCATCTTGTTCTGACGATTTGATTATTGCTTTGGTAGCAGCGTTTGCGTGCTGTGACGATGATCTTTTGGGGACGTACTATTGGCTTTGGCTATGATCTTTTGGGGTCTAGCTATCGGATGTAGCCATGATCTTCTGAGGCTAGCTATCGGCTGTGGATATGATCTTTTTGGTGGCGTGCTGTTGGCTGTGCATTATGTTTTTTGGGGCATGTAAGAAAGATCGTGTTGTTATTCTTGTAGTGCGACATACAGCAAAGAACAGAGCTAGAAAACTTGCTGTTTCACTTAACTTAATTGTGCAAATCAGGCATACTTATGCAAATTGGCGGTAAACTAACAATATGGGAACTTCTATAAATCAAAAACATGATATATATCAGGCGGAGGCGTGATATTTTGCTTGAAAACCTTGGGGTACAATGATATAATACATC
>NZ_AXWV01000131.1 GCF_000482845.1 Anaerobiospirillum succiniciproducens DSM 6400 | reverse complement strand
TTTTAAGAAAAGTCAATAGCTAAATAAGACTTTTTGAGCTATTTTGAAACAAATAAATGACACATAGGGTCTAAATTTAGTGACCCATCACAGCAAATTAGGCAGCTGACCCAATTTGACCTGAGGTCTGGGGAGGCACCAAAGCTTTCAAACGCTAGCAAGAAGGCTGCTAGCAAAGGATAGTAAGAGATCGTGACAGGCAAAAATATGGGGATAGGCGCATATTTTAGTTTGCACTTGACGATACATGTGGCTAACGCCGCGTTATGATGGTTAGCAACTCATCAATCAAGTGCTTAGGCTCTCTTGCTATTTATAGTTAATCCCATGCTGAGTACTAAGATGGGCCTTAGGTTATCTGGAGTTTTTCTATGGAATTTGAGATCAGTGCAGATGGCGAGCTAGTGGCATACCATGGCACAGGCGGTAAGGTTGAGATCCCTGAGGGCGTTAAGTTCATTGCGCGTAAGGGCGTGTTTGATAAAGACTGCAAGATAACTCAGCTTTGTTTGCCTAGTACCTTAATTGGCCATAAGTATGATGAGCACTGTAGCTGTCCGCATGTCATCTCAAAAGGCGCATCAGCAGACTCTCTATCCGTGCATCGATGCAAAAAGAGCAGGGCAAAAAGCTTAGCTAAAGATAGCGTGCTCTTTGATGTGCTGAGTCTTGATTTGCCTTATCTGCAGTCTTATGTAGTAAGCAAGGACAATAAGCTCTATCAATCTGTCAATGGCGTATTGATCTTTAAAGAAAGAGTTATTGTGGCAGTACCTGCGCGTACACCATTACCTGTGAAGATGGAGCAGTCTTATGCTCAGTATATGCAGCAGACAAAAAAGCTGCACCCATATGATCAGCCTCCAGTTACGATTAGACTAAAAGGTCAGAGTTTAGAGCCTGGGCAAATAAGCAAGCTCTTAAGTTTGCAGCTCTTTGCTAGCAAGCGAGCAAATCTCTTACTTTTCTATGGCCCAGAGATCACATCACTTAGTCTCGATGAGCAAGATATTGAGGCGCTGTTCTCCGAGCATAATGCCGTGCTGATTACACCAAAGTGGGTGGTTGAAGGGCCTTCGCAACTTACATATCTTGCACTAAGCGGCTTTTGTCATAAGAGTGAGCTCTATTCAGGAGAGATCAAAGATCACTATATGCGTCTCATGGTACGCCATGAGCGTGAGCTTTATGAACTTTCTATTTCCAAGCAGCTAGTGATGGTGCGTCGATTTTTCAACGAGATGTGGCGCAAGCCTTTTGATTATCAGCATGAGAAGAGCTACCTTGATGACTCGACATTGCTTACAGAGGCAGTGCTGCGTGGCAGTAGAAAAGATATCTCATTAATACTTAAAGAGTGTAAAAGCTTTGAGCTGAGGCGTCGCAAGAACAAGGACATAATAGATGATCCTCGTACACTAATGTTCTTGGCTTGTCGCTATGGTGGTTATGAAAAGATCATGGCGCTGAGAAAAAGCATGCTCGTGTATACAGGATATTCAGACGAGATCAATGACTTTGATCGTGACTCATGTGCATTCATTAAGAGAAATGATTTTGACAGCAAACGCAAGAAATATACTTATAGATCTCCTAACAAGCGCGAATGCTTAAACTTCCTTAGCTCATTTGAACCAATGAGCAATATAAGCTCATATTTGTATACTGATAAGACAGGCGAGGTTCGCTCATATAAGCCAATTGCAGTTGAAGAGCGCTTTAGATGCATTTGCTATTTTCTCAAGTCAACACTTTATGACTATGAGTATAAGCCTTGGAAGTGCTTTTTTAGCTATCTTTTAGATATGAGTGAACGCAAGCAAAAAGAGTTAGCCAAAGACGCGGTGTTTTATTATTTTATTAGCTCGCAGGACTCATTGTACGCAAACAAGCTCTCTAATGCCTTGATGATTCAGGCTTTAAAAGACAAGCCTCACAACGTGGTGGCCTTTGCTAAATTACTGCAGCAGCAAAATCAGCTCTTGCCTATACACAAGAGTGCGGTACTAGGGCCTTTAGTTGACCAAAAGGACATAGTTTTAGAGCTCATGCCTTTGTGCAAGCTTGAAGGTGAATGTCTGACAGGCTTTATCAAGATGCTTATTGAGCACGGTAGGGCCGATACCATGTCCGCCTTGCTCAAGACAGGCATAGTTGAGCAGCATATGCCGCTAAGTGAGTTACGCACGCTCTTTGAGGACTCAAATAGTCCTGAGCTTCACGCCGTCTTGCTTGACTATCTGCACATTAAGACTTCATCAGGCCATAGTCTAAGAGCTGACCTTACCCTCTAAAAGCAATGGTATTGTTTTGCTTGTGCTGTGGTATGTGGCGGGCGCTGGCAGGCGCAGGTAGGGGCTATTAGCAGCTAGTATATCTTGGCGTTAAGTGCAAGATGCACTTATCTGATATAATGAGTAGTTCACAGTTTGCTATGGCGAAACGGCAAAGATGCTTTAGTTCACATTTTTGCTTTAATGCCATTTTACCCGAGCTAGCCTTGGGGATGCTCTTTAAAAATCTAATTT
>NZ_AXWV01000130.1 GCF_000482845.1 Anaerobiospirillum succiniciproducens DSM 6400 | reverse complement strand
CGTTGCTTGTCAACCTTTCTTAGACAGTTTTATAAAAATTATACCTGCTCAAGGTTATTTGGAATTTCAATCAGATGACTGGCAGCCGTCATCTAACTTTTTGCTTTAGTTTAAAAACTGCTGTGCCCAGGATTTAAACCATCTCATGGTCTTTTCATACTAACAGTATGATATTTAGATGTAATAACGACCATGATATCAATACATCTTTGCATCAACTGAATGCGAGCTTATGCTGTTTTGCCCAAAGGCCTCCGGTACAGCTCCGGGATCTTCAATAAAACATCAAAGGACTTAGTATCGGTCGATATTCGGCCAATTCCCATTAAGCGTAACGAAGTATGAAGATAATACGACGCTTACCTGGTCACATACACTATTAAGCAGATTGCCTCATCCATATTGTTCATAAGTAATGCATAGTTAACGTCAAGCTGACTATTGTGCTTTTGGTAAGGTTTCAGTAGCGAAACGATGCAATATATGAACAATTCGATTAAGTTAAATCAACTTTTTTAGCATGACCATTGTTAATCTTTTGATGCTATTAACTAAGTATTGCCAAAAGTAATCTAAAACCTGCTGCCAAGCTTTAGTCCAACTATTGATTCAACATGGTACTAAAGTGACCATGTCATCATGCACAGTAGTTTTAGTTAGTAAATAGCCTATTTAGGCCAAATTTACCTAAAGATCAGTAGCAACTTCGTTAAGAACAATGCTACTGTTGTGGTCATCTGGTGCAGTTATATGATGACGTTCTTGGGCTTTCTTCAGATATCTTAGATTCCTATTTCTAGGATCCTTTTCAATACCTTCAGCTACCTGACGAGCTGTTGGGCTTAGATATTGCGCCCCAGCACGTTCATAACTTCTCATATACTTTCTCGGATAACGTTCTTCATGCGCTTCAAAATGTTCTTTGTGAACGTCATACATCCTTTTAAGGTATGCCTTTTCAGCCTCAACGCCATCGTGACGTATACCGGGAGGAACGCCGTTTAGAGCACTATGAGGATATAGAAAGTTGTACCTATGCACCATGATATCCAGTCGTTCGTTACACTCATCAAGACTCGTGCAGTTTGTTACTTTGAAGTCATATGGCCCCTTTAAGGTTCCAAAATATGACTCAATGTGAGGGTTGTCATTGCTGTGCAATGGACGATTGGTATCTAGTTCTACACCATACTGTTTAAATAAATTAACAGTTAACTCAGACCTCATGGCTGGGCCATTGTCTGAGTGAATATGAAGCTTTGTGGCTGGTGTAATGCCGTTTTTCTCAAATGCTTCTTTAAAGAATTCGACCGCTGTAACAGCCTCTTGATTGTCATAAAACTTGGCATGGACAATCTTTCGGCTGTACAGATCCATGACGGCAAATAGGTAGACAAATTTTGTCCCATTAAATGCCTTAAAGTATGAGATATCCCAAACCCATACTTGATTCGGGCCATCTGCCTTAAGAGGCAATCTAACTTGAGTTTTGACGATTGACTCAGATTTTTTGGACTTCTTCTTCTTGGTAGTTGATGAAGACAGCCCGATCTCATCGGCAATGCGATAGTATGTACGCTCGCACGCACGATAAATTCCGTTTGACTGAAGGTAGTGATGTAGCCTGCGGATGCTCATATCGGCAAGCTCTGGGTTCAACAGATCTCTAATGATTTGCTCTCGAACCTTAGGATCACCCTTAAACCCGGGCTTATTATTCGGATTTGAATAAACAGGCGGGTTTCTAAGCCCTTTAGCTCTTCTATCAGCACAATTAGGATTCTTTTTCCACTTATAATAAGTGCAATGATTTAGACCAAGAGTGCGACAACACTCTCTGAAACTAAGTCTGCCCTCTTTCGCTTCCTGCTCAATCAGCTTAAGAATATGCTCGCGGATTTCTGGGGCTACATTTTTTGTAGCGGAAGCTCCGAGAAAGCCGCTGCAACTTTTTTTGCTAGCTCAAGCTTATATTGATCCTTGGTTCGCTCTTTTTCGAGGGCATTGATAGTCTTTTTATGCTCTTTTGTAAGAGCACTAATAGACTTTTTATACTCAGCTTTGATGAGCAACATTTCCTGCCCAAACTCAGCTAGAGCGTATTTGCTTTTTGCCAGCTCGGTTGACAGCAACTCAAGATCCTTGGTTAAGTCAGTGTTCTTGTCATGCAAAGCTTTGAGCTCATTTTTTTGCTCGAGAGCACGCTCTTGCTGATCCTGCTGATGCCATTTTGCAATTTCTTTCAACATGTCAGCGTTGCATCCGAAGTCTCTGCAGATCTGACCTGCGAGTTCCGAGTCAAAACCTAAGATTTTGCAAAACAAAGCAGCTGTTACGGCATCCTCAAGCGACTTAAAAGCAGAAGGCACCTCTGGTTTGCTGATTTTGTTGTTCATCGTTTTGTGGGACTTAATTATGCTGTAGACGCTGGAAGGGTTCAGCCCAAGTTTATTACTGATCTTGTTGCCGTTCATGCCTTCCATGTAAAGGTCAATGACCTGCTTCTTAGTTTCGGCGGGGATGTGTTTATACATTTAGTTCACCATGCAAGAAAAGCAGGCATAAAATTTACATCACTATAAACGTCTATGATTCAGTATGTCAAACAATG
>NZ_AXWV01000129.1 GCF_000482845.1 Anaerobiospirillum succiniciproducens DSM 6400 | reverse complement strand
CTGTACTTATCAATTTTCAAAGAACTACAAAGCGCTTGGCTTTGTTTTGCTGTTTGCTTAGTGCGTTACAGCGAGGACGTATTTTAATGATTTGAGCCCTCACGTCAACAACTTTTTTAATCTTTTTTACAAGATCTTAATGATCTTTATAGCAAAACCGCATATATATGCTGTTTTAAGACCAAAAAATTTTATGATCTTTTTAGGAAACTACCGCACAATCAATGGCAACAGAGCCATAATTATAGCATATGATCTCTGATCTTCAAGCTCAAAAAGCGCTACTTTTTCGGATTTTGGAACCATCACTAGCTTGAAAACCACTCAAAAAAACTTTGCTTTCCCCTGATCTTAATGTTCATAAAACCATTTAGACAGCTGATCTTGCATCAACCTAGCGTTAAATAGTCTTACTACAGCCCATAAAGAATGCTATTACTACCATCATAATCCTGTTAAGGCCATCTACCTCAGAGCAAAGCATCATTAGCCCTAAGCTTACGATCCCATATCTGCACTTTATGTAGAGCCATCTATCTAGTCTACTTCTACGCTGGAACATTGAATCTTCTTTACGCATCTATACACATGGTCTGTGGGTTTGCACGCTTAGTCTGTTTTACTGAGTACTAGGATTAAGCGTGATCTTTCTAATGACAGATATGAAGAGGCTCGTCAGAGAGTCTTGATATCTTATATTGTCTATGACTAGGCTTTGGACAAGAGCAATCAACAGTAAAGTTAACTAAAGAAGATAGAACGCTGCTGCACAAATGCAGAATGATAGTTAGGTGCAGAATAGAAGAATTAGGCAAGGACGCGGGATTAATAGTGGCTGTGAGGCAGGAGTAGTGATGTGCTAGAAGAATATATGCTATGCCGCTCCTAGGATTCAAAGACTGATCCTAGGAGCAAATTATGCCCTACCCAATTGAAACATCGTAGTCAGAATGTAAGTTAAAGCCTTAGCTATTAGCCTCGCTCTTACGTGCAGTGTAGATGGTTGATCCATGTGGAGCGGTGAATGTCTTACCGCTAACCATAGATTGAACCTTAGAAACTAGAACACCCACAGTAATAGTTAAGACAATAGCAATAAAGGAGTACGTCCAGAATGAAATAGAACGGACATTAAAGTTGAGATACAAAATCACTGCAGTAGCCACAAAGAAAGCACTAAAGGCTCCTAATGCTGTGGTCTTACGAGTTATGGCACCAAGAATGAAAACACCTGCTAAGGCGCCTAAAGCCTGACCTAAGAAAGCCTTGAAGAGCTCATAGGCAGACTTAATATCAATTCTAGCTAAGTACATAGCTACTACTACCGCGAAAACACCAATAGCCAGCGAAATGTATTTGGCGATCTTAGTCTGACGTTCGTAGCTCATGTTAGGAGTGATCTTAGTCTGAACATCCATCACCCATGAGGTAGCAATTGAGTTAATACCTGTAGATATGGTTGACTGTGATGCAGCATAAAGAGCGGCTAAGATAATGCCTGTGATGCCCACTGGAAGTTCATAGGTAATAAAGTAAATTACTACCTTATCTTGAGAACTACGGAAAACATCAGTAATTGCCTCTGGATTCTGCTGATAGTACAAATATAGCGCGGTACCAATCATATAGAACAAAGATGCGCAGAGGATTGATAATAATCCGTTGGTAATAGTCATCTTGGTCAGCTTATTTACGCTATTAGTGGTCGTAAAGCGCTGCACAATGTCCTGTGATGAAATATATGTACAGAATGTGGTTAAGCCAGCACCAATGAAGGTAACCAAGATTGAAGTACCTAAAAGATTAGACCAATCGATAAGTTTGTCTTTATCGGATAAGAACCTACCCTCCGATACCAATGCATGACTCATGTCTGCTACACCGCCATCGAGCTTATAGACAATCCAAACTAATGTTAGAGCGATACCACCAAGTAAAATAATTCCCTGGATAAAGTCAGTCCATAATACGGCTTTTAGACCGCCAGTATATGAGTAGATGATAGAGACTGCACCCATTGCGATGATCAGTACATCTACATTGATACCAGAGAGACTTCCTATAGCGACACATGGTAAATACATCACGATCGCCATTCGTCCTAACTGGAAGATGACAAACATGAGCGCTCCAAGAACTCTAAGAGCAGGTGATTTAAAGCGGATCTCAAGATAGTGATAGGCTGTGTCGATCTCTAACTTTGCATAGACGGGTAGCAAGAATTTGATGGTCAGAGGAATGGCGATCAGGGTACCCATTTGAGCAAACCACAAGAGCCATGTTCCCTCATATGACTTACCTGCTAATGAGAGAAAAGATAAAGGCGAGATAATCGTCGCGAACATGGATACCGCGGTTACAAACCAAGGTACCGAGCCATCCCCCTTAAAGAATTCCTTTCCCTGCATCTTACTTTTAGAGAAGTAGATACCAGTGACTAGGACTATCAGCATATAGATAGTCAGTACGCTAATATCGATCCACGTGAAGCCATGCAGCTCGTCAAACATCAAACCAGATCTCCTAAGTAAATAAAAACGGCCGCATTATACGCATATTTGATTTAACAATCAGCCAACGCGCCACTATCTTAGCCTCGGTCACATGACACTTAAACATGTCATGGCATAGCATCTTGTGCTTTATTTATCCGCTTAAGAGACTTGTTTGAAAAGCTCACGCCTAAATTT
>NZ_AXWV01000128.1 GCF_000482845.1 Anaerobiospirillum succiniciproducens DSM 6400 | reverse complement strand
ATCCTTTATTTATGCTGTAATTTGATATTTATATTAAGTCGGATGTAAAATATAGTAAGATACTGATCCAAAAGACTGAGAATTAGCGTATATATCATAAAACTTTAAAAATGGAGTTGTTAAATCCTCCATTTTTTATAAAATGTAGCCCTAAATAATTGGGGCTACAACATGTACATTGAATACAACATACTTAATGGGGCAGAATATGCCCGCCTAAGATTGTCCGTACGTAATGGCGCGACTGTTTCACACCATAAGAGCATGACATTAGGCAGAGTATTAGATAAACAGAGGATGATATTTAAATCTCGTGAGCATGGTGTATATCAGTACGACATATCAACCGGTAAACGAATGCCTCCACCAGAGGACTTTGATATAAAGGTCGTAAGAAAAAACGCACGAGAGATACTCATTGTAGATTTCGGTAACGTCAATTTTTTCCAGAAGTACATCGAGAGGAAGAATCTAAGGTCAGTAATCGACTCTGTAGGATATGGTAACCCTGACAGCTTTAATTCATTACTTAGCTACTATCTGCTTGAAAGAGCTAGTAATGCCCATGCAGAAGACTGGTACGAGGGAAGCTATACAAAGATACTTTACCCAAAAGCCCTTATGCAGTCGCAACGGATTAGCGATATGCTTGAAGCATTAGGCGATGAGAATGTGTATAGACACTTTTTCTCCTCATATATTGCATTCATTAAGCAATCGACAAAAGAGGCATCAAAGGGAGCTATTCTGATTGACAGCACTGGTTTGCCTAATAGTAGCCGTCTTCCCGTAACAGCGATTAGTAACCACAATGGTGAGATCAACAATGAAGTGCGATTGATCTATGTCGTGCAGAGAGGCACTGGTCTACCTATATACATGAGATATGTTTCAGGCAACATAGTCGACGTCTCTACATTACTAACCACTATAGCTGAGCTTAAAGCTATGAAAGTGGATACTAAGTTCGCAATTCTGGATGCAGGATATCTAACACTTGATAGCATTGATGTTTTGCTAGAGAACAAAATATCCTTCTTATCAAGGCTCAAGAAAAACTGGACACTATACAAGCAGATTATTAAAGAGCATTTAGCGTCTTTAGAGCAGAAGGCTAATATGCAGCTATATAACGGTCGCATTGTTTATTTAAAACGAATCCAAGCTACACTACCCTCAGGTAAAACCGTGTATGCCTACTTAGGTATTGACGATGACAGAAGATGGTCAGAGAGAAGACAAATCGCAAAGACTGCAGATGAGGATGAGCTAAGCGTAGATGATATTCAGGCTAAGCTCGAAAAGGTTGGCGTCTTTATGCTTTTATCCTCACGAAGAATAGCTACAGAGGACTTGTTGCCGCTATACTATTCGAGACAAGACATTGAACAGGTCTTCGATATATCCAAGAGTTACGCAAAGGCACTGCCTCTATGTGTTCAGTCTGAAGAAACCTTTAGAGGTCATCTGCTTATGGTATTCATAAGCACAATCATACTCAGAATGTTACAGCAAGACCTAAAGAGTACTACGTACTCATTAGATGACGTGATAATGATTATGAAGAATCAGAAGGCTAAGGTGTTCGATGATTGCGTCGTTCCCCTCGAGCCAACGAAAAAGCAAAACGACCTGTACAAGCTTATTGGTGTAAAACATCAAACTTCCATCAGTCGATAATGCTCTTTCATTGGTATATTTTATGTAGCCCTAAAATTAACGCGGGAACTCAAGTTAATGGAAAATATCGTCTTTTGCATACTCTACTGCAGATTCAGTAAGTTTTGTTATCTCGTGAGCAGTGATAGCTAAATCTATAGTTGATGCCTTTATGAAATGCAAAACGTCGAAAATATAGTTATCATTGATATCATCAGTGATAGTTTCTAAGAGCGCTATTCCAGCAGAAGTGAATGCATAAACACTTAAAAACTGTCTTTGTCCTAAATCATAGTAGGGTCTAATAACAGCCATTACTTTTGAATTATGAATATACGAGATGTCATCAGATGCATTAGGTAATTCATATGCCAGATCCTCAGATGCAATAATACCGCACTCGCGTAACAATAAAATATTGCTTACGCATATATTATATTTTCGTAGCAAATCCTCACTAATAAGAACAATTTTTTTGGGAGTACGTCCACAAACAGTCAGAACGCATGTAGATATATGCCTAAGAGCACTTATATCATGGGCTGTCATATTTTTTAAAATATCTAATGCACGCAAAGAATAGCTGTTGGGCTGTACGATTTCTCCAGCTAATATATTTCCCCAAAGGGATTTCATTTCATCTCCATCAACATGATCAACTGAATTAAAAAACCTTGATATCCATCCAGCATCAACAGGATCGGATGAAACAAAATTTATTTGCTCTAATTTCTTATATGCTTCAAGGACTATAGCATCAATAATTTGCTGTTTTCTAATCTCAATAAAACTAAGTCTTTGGGAAGCTCTGCTAGCAATCTCCTGCTCTGTCCCGTTTGATACTTTTAAACCATTTCTATTATACGTAATGGGAAGATCTGAGTTTAAAAGTGAATCTGAAATTTTAGTGATCTCAAAAGCCTGCGCAGATGCCATTCTTTTTAAGTGCACAGGTTCATATAATTTACCAATGCCTCGAGAAATAGCGTCAATTAGCTTATTGACGCAACTTGAGGAGATCCTTTTGAATTAATTTTCGGTTATGCCGCGAGATGGCCAGTCTTTATAAGTTTCATATAGAGTATAGGACAGAAATT
>NZ_AXWV01000127.1 GCF_000482845.1 Anaerobiospirillum succiniciproducens DSM 6400 | reverse complement strand
GGTAAGAAACATGACTCCACTTGATGAGGATGAGCGCTTAAAGTGCCTTGAGCTCTTGTGTGACAGAGAGGCATTGATAATCGAAGATAACAATGATTGTAATATGATCTGCATTCTTGCTTTGCTGTGCAGTGAACTTAAGATCGCCAGCTATTTACAGTCACATGGCACTAACCTGCAAAGATTCATGCAAGAAGAAAAAGAGTATCTTAAATACGTTAATTTTAACGAATTGCTATATAGTGAACTCTTTACTAATTTGCAAGGTGTGGTTCATCTCATTGAATGGGTAGCAAGTGACGGAAAGGCTTTCTCAATTCCACCTAGCTATATTCCTGTGATCATTCAGGAGGGGCCTAATGAGTTTGCAAAGATCTTCGATCTTTTAGATGTAAAAGCAAAAGATCTTGTTGAGTTATTTGAACAAGCAATCTTGAGCTCCTGTCATAGCGCAGTTAATACAATCATCAACTCTAAGCAGATTAAATCAAAACAAACCCTCAGTAAGCTTATAGATGTGGCCACAGAGCACAATGCACATGAAGCCACAGCAATGCTCCTTGAAAGGCAACAAGGGTCTCAAAGCAAGGCCAAAACCAAAAAGACTAGCAGAAGGTCATCTTTAAGCTTGTAGCGGCACAAAAGTAGTTGTTTGCTATCACTATGATTTAGCTTAGATCCTGCATCCCTAAATTTATTGTTGGGTAACGTTAAGTAGCAGAAGAACACGTTACTCAACATCCTTGAATGTATATGCTTTAGCTAGACCATGTTCTAGGTTTTTTTATATTCTGTGATACCCTAGAAATACTAAATACGGAGTATAATATATATGCTTTACACTGAGATATCGATTCCGCTTCCAGACGATAGTAGATATGAGATATATAAGCAGGGTAAAGGCACTACATATGTCAAATACCGTATAAAGAGCTATAGACATGAAGGGCGACTTAAACATGATAGATTGCTTATCGGAAGGCTGGTTATAGATCCAATTGATGGAGCTAAGATGTTCCATCCAAACTCAAACTACTTCTCTTTCTTCAATGTGCAACCCCCA
This sequence comes from Anaerobiospirillum succiniciproducens DSM 6400, assembly GCF_000482845.1. GTDB lineage: Bacteria > Pseudomonadota > Gammaproteobacteria > Enterobacterales > Succinivibrionaceae > Anaerobiospirillum > Anaerobiospirillum succiniciproducens. Next base: position 1,803 of record NZ_AXWV01000127.1, on the reverse strand, counting down.
ACTTTTTCCAAAGTTAAAGGGCCTGGACGTCCTCGAAAAGCGCGTAAAGAACCTGTCAGTATTGAGCGCAAATCAATCGAAACTGCTTTTGGCTATTCAATCGCATGTCACTTTTTAGCTAGAGAGCACTCTCTTGATCAAATACTTATAAACTCATTCGGTGTCGCTTTAGCAAACAAGATACTTGCTGTTGGTGCTTTTTTCGGGGCAGGTGCGCCAGGTGGGCTAACAAATATCGACCATTTCACAGATAAGCATATGTGCTTTACTGATGGGGTCATAACATCACAAGGCTTGAGTCAGCTTTATCAGGAAATAACCACTGCTGAATGCAATGACTTCTTCAAGGAGTGGACAAAATACTGCTGTGCAGATGACTGTATTTGTTACGACGTAACATCAATATCGAACTACTCTACATCGTTGCCAATGGTTGCATGGGGATATAACCGCGATAAAGAAAGACTTCCTCAGGTAAATGTAGGAATGTTTTGCACCATTGAACGCAAGCTACCAGTCTTCTTTAGCTACTATAACGGCTCTATTAATGACTTTACTAACTTGCCTTATGTGTTAGAGCAGGCCAGGTTAAATGGTCTTAAGCTAGATGTTCCACTAACCTTAGTTTTAGATGGTGGCTTTGCCGTCTCTGAACCACTTGATATAGCTAGGCAGCATGGATGCGAGTTTATCGTTGGAGCGCCTCTCGATCTGAGCAAAGACATAAGAAATCAAGTGTTAGATTGGCGAGGTAGCCCTTTATCGTCAAATACTTCGCTAATACAGCGTCATGATGAAACTATACGTTGTAGTGTGAAGGAGTTTACTATTGGCCGTATAAATACAAGGCTTATGATGTATAAGTCACCACTTTCTTCAGCAAGAGATGAGTCAACACTCAACTCATATGTAGCAAAGATTGCTCAAGAGCTAAAAACAGCAACTAGACTTTCTCAGTCTAAGCTAAAGCTATACTCTCAGTTCTTTCATATCAATGAAAATGAAGATGATGGACTTAGATTTGAGCTCAAAGAGAAGCATTACTCGGAGCTTTTAGAACTGTGCGGCTGTTTTGCTATGCTCTGTACTAGGAATGACTTATCGCCTAACGAATTGCTTGATATTTATCGGGCTAAAGACTGTGTTGAGAAGTCATTTAGCATCTTCAAAAATGACATTCTAGATGAAGGCCTGCAGGTTAATTATCAAGATAGTATCAATGGAAAACTGTTTCTAGCATTCATTGGACTGATCTTGCGTAAAACTCTTGAAAACAAGCTGAGATCGTATCTGACTAAATCTCGTATAGATCTAGATAGCGCTATAGCTAGACTTATGGATATAACATGTAGGAAACAGAATGATGAATGGGTATTAACCTCAGCTCTTTCAAAACAACAAAAAGAATTAGTAAAGGCACTCGATCTGCCAATAAGCCAATTAGATATTGGCAGAGGATAGACCTGATTCGTACTTAGTCTCTGGGTACGAATAGGCTTATTTGTGATACCTTATATTTCTTTAATGGATCCAGGTTAGATGGGGCTCAGCATTATATTTGGCTGTAGGCAACTAGCAGTGAGGACATTCTATGGACTTTGAGATCTCAGATGATGGTACGCTAATTCGTTATTCAGGCGCGGGCGGCGATGTGGTGATTCCTGAAGGCGTTAAGTTTATTGAGCGTTATTCAATCTTTGACAATGAGAATGAAATTACATCCTTAACGCTGCCAAAGAGCTTCATTGGCCGTAAGTTTAAGATCTGCTATAAAAATGGCTTTATCTATAACGCCCAAGACAA
>NZ_AXWV01000126.1 GCF_000482845.1 Anaerobiospirillum succiniciproducens DSM 6400 | reverse complement strand
GTGAAATGCAGTGACGCCGATGGTAGTGCAACGTACGATTGTGCGAGAGTAGGTCATCGCCAGGCTTAATTTTCTAATGCAAAAGCCCCTGAGCCCAAAAGCTCAGGGGCTTTTGCGCTTTTAGGCCATACCAAAAGCTTCATTTCACATAACAACCATCCTATCTCACCTAGAACTATTACCTAAATCGCCAAGAACTCTTACCTAACTGTCGCTTTCGCCTCAAGAAAACTCCATCACTTCACCTAATATTTGATTGTTTAAGCCTTCAACCTATCTTAGATAGTGCTCAGATCACGCGTGATCACATTCTTAAGTGCTTCAAAATAAGCCTTGTTGCGATATAAAGAATGGTCTGTCACATAATAAGCATAAATTTGTGACATATTGTTTTTAGATACACTAAGCTTACTAAGGTCGGAATGTGCTGCGATGCAGGGGTTCCATTTTTTTGGCACAAGTTTACTGATCTTGTTAAGGTGATATATGGCTGATCACAACTCAAATCTTATTGATCGTCCAAAAGCAGGCGAAGAAGCAGACCTTTTAGGCGTGAATCGATACATTAAAGCGCTCTCTAATTTCTTACAGCATGCAAGTATGCCTACAACTATCGCCATCCAAGGTGAGTGGGGTAGTGGTAAGACTTCCGTAATTAACTCTCTTCTTTACGATCTTTGTGATACGGCAAAAGCGCCAGACAAAAATAAGCCATTTCACGGCATTTTCCTCAACATGTGGGAGTATTCGCTCTTGCGTACTCCGGAGGAATCAATTGAGTCAATTATTCGTGGTCTGCTCAAGCAGGTATCACTATTTATTGAGTTACACGATCACACTAATCCTGCAGTTGATGTCCTCAAGAAAATTTCCAAGTCACGTCTGTTTAAGGCTGCGCTGACTAGTGGAAAGGTTGCCACCACACTAGCCGGTGCTACTGCGGTAAATGATGCCATCGATAAGATCGGTGAAATGTTTAATGGTGAAAATGCCGAAGAGGAATTCAATCCAGCTGAGTTTCGTGAGGCAGTTGCCAATTCTATTGATGAGTGTCTGCGTTTAGATCGTGAGGATGGTGATCAGAACAAACGTGGCTTTATGATCTTTGTAGACGACTTGGATCGTATTAATCCTGAGTCTGCAGTTCAGATCCTTGAGATGCTGAAGAACTTCTTTGAGGTTAACTGCTGTATCTTTGTCCTTGCCATTGACTACAATGTCGTGGTTAAAGGTCTTAAGGCAAAGTTAGGTAGCAAAGATGAGAACGACGAGCGTGCCTATCGCTCTTTCTTCGACAAGATCATTCAGATGCCTTTCACCATGCCTACAGAGCGCTATAAAGTTAGCGACTACATTGGTGAATCCTTAAAGAAGATTGGCTACTGCACCGATGAAGATCTTCAGGTTAAGGTAATCGACAAAGAAGGCGAAGAAAATGATCGCACCTTTATTCAAGCAGTAGCTGAGATTACCGCTAACAGTACTGGAAGCAACCCTCGCTCAATTAAGCGTCTCCTCAATACGCTATCTTTGCTGCAATACATGTATGAGCAGGATAGTGCAGATAAGGAAGATTTAGCTACCTCACAAAAGACTTATGTAGAACGCGTTATCAATTATGCTTTTGTCTGCATACAGATCGCCTATCCTGAGGTATATAGGCTGCTCGCTAAGGAGTCTGTATACACCAGATGGGATCGTGATACTGCAGATGATTTTAAGATCAATGGCTTCGATACTTTTTACAAGTCTTGGTGTAAGAGTTATGACCTTGATGAGGATGCTACAAATCCAAAGCTCTACCAGGCTATTATCACTGCTTACTGTAAGCAAGGATCTGCATGGCTGCAAAACAGAGCTAGCTCCATCATTGCTATTCTCGTCATGATCGAGGAACTATGCTCTCTTAATAAGAAAGACTTCGACTTAATCATTCCTGCAATCATAGACATGTCTGCAGTAACTGCCGTGACTACAGAGGAAGATAAGAAAGTTAAAGTCGCCCTCACTAAGGGTGGTCAAACCTTGCTCGACTTCTGGACTAAGTTCCAAGACATTGCCTTTGAAAGCGAGGAATTTGCCAAACTGTTTAGAAGACTTAAGCCATCACATAACTACTGGATGGATTTCTCTACTGGTAATGGCAGCTGTAAAATCGGCGTATCTAATTCTCTATCGAAAGGAGAGCTCACTTTATATGCTGGCATTTCTAACCGTGAGCTGTTCGATCTTACTTCAGCACATAAAGATGAGATTCTTGCGGTCGTTGGTGAGCCTTTTGAGTGGATTTCCTTTGATGAAGTATCGGCCTCTGGCGGTAAGGGTAAGACAGCTTTTATTCGCATTCGTCTAAAGAAAGATCTTAATGATCGCGATGCTTGGTACGAGGCTTCACAATGGATTTCGAGAACCATGGTGGCCCTTCGTAAGGCTCTTGCACCATACATCGACAAGAAGTAGTAGCTAAAGAACACCAAGTATCTGCAATGCTACAGTCAATTAGCTGCAGAGCACAAATGCAGGGTCTAGCCCTGCATTTTTCATATATTTTCTGCTCATTTCAAAACACCTGCCGCAAAGATCGCCATCTCGGCACCATAGCCCTTAAGCGCATCAAATAAACCGCAGTATCCTCTGTAGCACGTTCCTGGTATTTTCAAATATAGCTAGTTCTTTACTGAGCTACGTATTGCGCTCTTCTATAAAGCTATGCCACAGATCTTGGTACTTCAGATTCATTTATCCAACGGAATTGCTAGCCTCGTAGAAATTTAGCAGTTGCTTGATAAGGTGAAATTCGTTCACTTGAAATAGTTTTAAATTCAATTCGCTCAACGTTCGTTATATGGATGCAAGATTTTTTATTAGTTCAAA
>NZ_AXWV01000125.1 GCF_000482845.1 Anaerobiospirillum succiniciproducens DSM 6400 | reverse complement strand
TTTAATAAATGAGGCTCCCGTGGCTCCTAAATGGAGATACAAACTCGATGAGTTAGATGTTTAATTTTTAATTACCGTATTTATGAAACGTACTAATAGTTATGCAAGACAAAAGTTGTAATTGTAAATCAATTCATATGTACATCAATTGTTACTCTGTTGATATGTTAGATGTATAAAGCCGTGTATACAAAGATAATATCAGGCTTATTTATGGTAGTGAATAGAATATGCTTATGAGGCATTTAATTATAATCTAGAAAACATGTGAATATATTAATTCACAAAACTAATAAGCAAATAAATAGCTTAGGTGTTTTAATAAACGTGCTTAAAATTGATTAAAGGTCTAAATATTAGGTCTAGCAAGTATTAATTTCTTTAGTAATTAACTAAATATTTATAACTCATAGATATTTAGTCAATGCAAAGGCAATGAAAGTAATTTTTGTGATCAACTCTTCATTTCAGTTGTGCTAGCATGGTTGTGTTATAATGCAAGATTGTACTTAGCAACAACAACGGAGCTGTTCATGTCTGCTACACCTTCTTCTGCAAAGTTGATTTTCGTTACTGGCGGCGTAGTTTCCTCCCTTGGTAAGGGCATCGCAGCTGCATCATTAGCAGCTGTTCTGGAGGCTCGTGGTATCAAAGTAACCATGATGAAACTTGATCCATACATCAATGTTGACCCTGGTACTATGAGTCCTATTCAGCATGGTGAAGTGTTTGTTACCGAGGATGGTGCAGAGACCGACCTTGATTTAGGTCACTATGAGCGCTTTATTCGTACAAAGATGTCTCATCGCAATAACTTCACTACTGGTCGTATCTACTCAGATGTGATTCGTAAGGAACGTCGTGGCGATTATTTAGGTGCTACTATTCAGGTTATTCCTCATATTACCAATGCAATTAAGGAGAGAATCCTGGCTGGTGCAGAAGGTAACCAGGTCGCTATTGTAGAGATTGGTGGCACTGTAGGTGATATTGAGTCATTACCTTTCTTAGAAGCTATTCGTCAGTTAGCTGTAGAGATTGGACGTGAGAATGCTCTGTTCATGCACCTTACCTTAGTCCCATATCTTGAGACTTCTGGCGAGGTTAAGACTAAGCCAACACAGCATTCTGTCAAAGAGCTGCTATCTATTGGTATTCAACCAGACATCCTTATTTGCCGTTCAGATCGCGTCATTCCTGGTCATGAGCGTCATAAGATTGCAATGTTCTGTAACGTACAGGAGCGTGCAGTTATTTCGCTTAAGGATGTTGATTCCATCTACAAGATTCCAGCCTTATTAAAGAGCCAATACTTAGATCAGTTTATTGTCGATCGCTTTAATATTGAGTGCAAAGAAGCCGATCTTAGCGAGTGGGAGCATGTTCTCTATCAGCAGGCTAATACCGTTGGTGAAGTCACTATTGGTATGGTTGGCAAGTACATTGAGCTCCCAGATGCATATAAGTCAATCAACGAGGCTTTAAAGCACGGTGGTCTTAAGAATCAGTTATCAGTTAACATTCGATATATTGACTCTGAAGATGTTGAATCACGTGGCGAGGAGCTACTGCAGGGTATTGATGCTATCTTAGTTCCAGGTGGATTCGGTTCTCGTGGTGTAGAAGGCAAGATCATTGCAGCACGCTATGCTCGTGAAAACAATATTCCGTACCTCGGCATTTGCTTAGGCATGCAGGTCGCTATCATTGAATATGCTCGTAACGTAGCACATCTTGATAATGCTAATTCTACAGAGTTTAACAAGGATACTCCTTACCCTGTTGTAGGCTTGATTACCGAGTGGATTGATGAGGATGGCAATGTTGAAAAGCGTTCTGATCAATCAGATCTTGGTGGTACTATGCGTTTAGGCGCACAGCTTTGTCACCTTAAGGCTGGCTCAAAGGTTCGCGAGCTTTATGGGAAGGATGACATTGTAGAGCGTCACCGTCATCGTTATGAGGTTAACAATACTCTTATCTCCAAGCTTACTGATTGCGGCTTAAATATCGCAGGTCTATCTACTGACAATAAGCTTGTTGAGATTGTTGAAGTACCTAGCCACCCTTGGTATGTTGGTGTTCAGTTCCATCCAGAGTTTACTTCAAACCCTCGTGAAGGCCATCCATTATTCAAGGGCTTCATTGCTGCAGCTAAGAAGTATCAGGAACAGCATTCATAAGCTAAGTACTACTGTTTTATTTTAAAACTGCAATAAAGGCGCGAAGCTATGCTAGCGCCTTTATTGTATGTACAGAAAATGAGTATTATGCTAGATGCCTATTGAATATACTCTTTTATATGCAGCCGTTAACGTTACGGAGCTTCTATGAGACTCGTTTCGCTAGTTCTTTTTGCTATAGCTTGTTTTCTTGTATATGACATATATTTTGGCCACAATGGAATTCAAAAATATAAAGAAGTTGAAAAGCAATTAGAAAAAGAGCAGTTGTTAACACTACAGCTACAACAAAAAAACCAAGACATTGCAGATCAGATTAATGATCTGATGCAAGGATCTATCGCTGTAGAAGAGCTTGCTAGAAGTGAACTGGGCTTGATAAAACCTAATGAGCGTTTCTATCGTGTTCTTGCTACTGATGAAAAGATTCGCTCAATGAATATTTATTAAAATTAATATTTAATTGCTGTAATTAACACGTGCTCTATGTTAGTAACCAACTTGTCATTTTTTAAAATACTAAATTATAAAAGAGTTGCGCTTTTATTTGCTTGTTTTGCTTCTCTTATTATCGCTTCAAACTTCTTATTACTTGGCTCATATAGCAGGATTTATGGTATTGCCGGGCACAGTATTTAAAGGATGGTGTTTTATATGCCTCCTGCTGTTGATAAAACAATTTTATTGTGAATGTAATTTGTATCTATACGCTAATTCTCAGTCTTTTGGATCAGTATCTTACTATATTTTACATCCGACTTAATATAAATATCAAATTACAGCATAAATAAAGGATTTT
>NZ_AXWV01000124.1 GCF_000482845.1 Anaerobiospirillum succiniciproducens DSM 6400 | reverse complement strand
TTCATACTGTCACTGTGCAGGAAAAAAAACATTGCCCACAACACCTACATTAGTCAGTTTTTTAGACTATTAAAATATGACAAAAGATCGCCGAAAAATCCCATAAATATCAGTATCTAGTTTGCTAACAGCATCAATGAGATCATAAGCTCACATCCATAACACAAATACATTTACACTAAGCGCTATAAGCTTTCTTGTGAAACAAAATGAGAAACGACATACACGTTTTCGGCTTGTTTTTGCATGCTCAGAGGGGTGATGGTCAGAAGCTTGTAGGGATATCTTGATTGACTAGCCAAAGATGGTATTGATTAGTTGACTGACGGGGATATGGATTAATCAACAGAATGGTTTTATTGATTAATTGATGGGAGCAATTAACAGTACTTGTATTGCGATCTTAAGAGTCAGCAAGCATCTAAATTAGCTTGCTGATCCATACTTTCATATTTACAGATGATTAATTGCGCTCTTCTTTTGAAGAGTCTGGGTCTTCGTTTGTAGTGCTAGAGTCAGCCGCTGTATCGTTAGCCTCTGCGCTCTTGTCCTTAGATACTGCCTCATCTTCATGGGCGTTATGAGCGAGCAGGTTAACTGAGCTCTTAGTTAACAGAGCGTTTGACTGGCGAAGACGCATTGAGGCAATTTGGGTGACGCAAGGTACTGTCACTTTATATGAAGGACCGCCGATCTCTAAAAGAGATAAGAGCACACGTTTGACTACGTCAAGACCAGAACTAATAGCATGAGCAAGCTCATAAGCAGCACGACTAACGCTGTCAGTAGCATTAACAATACTATTTTGAGCAACGCCAGCTAAACTTGAGAAGATGGTGGACAATGCCTCGGATAGCATCAGCAGCGAATTTGTTGATAGTAATCTGTAATCGCCTTGCTGCACTGCTTTGAGCACAAGCTCTCGAGATTGAGGTACTGCTAGAGCAGTATTACTCTTTGAGATCTCATCTTTACTATCTTCTGTATTGATGCTCGCCTTTGCCTCTTGCTCGCTTAAAGAGTTAATGAGGAGATCACGCTCTTTATCCCCAAGATCATCATAGATTTTCTTGGTCATAGACATCAAAATACAACGCTCTATAACAGGCACTGAGTCGTCTTTGTCGTAGCTTACGTTGAGATGATCAGCTACATCACATACTACTGTTCTGTAATCAGGCCCTTTACCGCCTCTGAGCAGATTAGCTACTGCATGGCCACCGCAGGTGCGCAATTGCGCACTAATAAGATGGGTATAGTGCCGGTGATTTGGATAGTGGCGCATAAAGAGCTGCTCTTTTTCAATGCTCTTAAGATCGTCACTTGCCTTCATCAGCCTAATAATGACATCGAGCTCCTCTTGTAGTGCTGCTTGCAAGACAGGGTCAAGATCAACATCAAAGGTATATTTGTCGAGCATAAGGACATCTCCAAAACACAACTATTGTTATTGTATTACTAAAGACATAGTTATAAGTAAGGAATTGATGTTAGCAAAGATACAGACTCTGATCCGCCTTCAATGATGATCTAAGCCATTGTAAAACATATGCTTTTCCCAAAAACAAAAAACCTGCATCAGCAATCAACTGAGGCAGGTTTTTAAAATGGGAAAGTTAGCCTTCCCACATTAGCGCTTTTGTGAAAAACCCATCAAACGCCTTATTTTTTGGGTCAACAGTAAATTACCATCAGCAATTAGTAGCGAACTGAGCTCATGGTAGCTAACTTCTTACGGTTATGCCATGCCTGGATATAACGAGTGGTTCCAGTACGGCCACGGGTTGCCATAGAAGAAGTAATAGCGTACTCACCACGGTAAGCAACACCGTCTAAGAGCTCGCCTTCAGTAATGCCGGTTGCAGCAAAGTAGCTCTCATTTGAGGTAATGAGGTCATCTATGCTACGAATGGTATCAATGGAAATGCCGTCTGCTTCGATATTCTTACGCTCTTCGTCAGATAGAGGGTTTAAACGAGTTAACATCTGAGCGCCAGTACCCTTTAAGGCACAAGCAGTGATTACAGCCTCAGGAGTACCACCAATGCCCATTAAAACGTCCATCTGATGGCGTGGATCTGCAGCCATTAAAGCACCTGCTACATCACCATCGGTGTATAAGTGAATACGAGCGCCAGCAATACGGATATCGTTGATTAACCCTACGTGACGTGGCTTATCTAATACGAAGATGTTAAGCTCAGAAACTGGCTTGCCTAAAGCAAAAGCAATCTTCTTTAAGTTATCAGCAACAGGAGCGTCTAAGTCAATTACATTAGCAGCTTCTTTACCTACTACTAACTTCTTGCAATAGTAAGAACGACCTGGATTGAACATGCCGCCCTTTGGAGTACAGCCAATAACCGCAAGACCATTTGGTCGACCATAGGCAACAGCATTAGTACCCTCAACTGGGTCAACAGCGATATCAATCTCAGGGCCGTCACCAAAGCCAACCGCCTCACCGTTGTAAAGCATTGGAGCGTGATCTTTTTCACCTTCACCGATAATCACAGTACCGCGAATATGTACTGACTGGAAAGCGATACGCATGGCGCTAACTGCAGCACCATCAGCTTCTTCTTTCTCACCACGACCTACTAAACGGGCTGCTGCAAGTGCACCTGCCTCTGTTACACGAACTAACTCTAAAGCCAGATTTCTATCAGTTAAATGCTGCTCAACAGACATAGCACACCTCTTAATCTCATAGACCACACCAAGTAATTGTGTCTAAGCACTACTAAGTTGGCTTAAGCATACAAACTAGGTATGTACAACAACAGCTAGGCAAACAAAAACAAAGGTCAGCTGCATCTTACGCCATATATTAGCGACGGAGTGCATTCTAGCACAAACAAACATACCTACCTTATCTCAAGGCTAGGGCACAGCTCACAAATCTTTAAGCAAAAGTGCAAATATATCCGTATTTTCATCAAAGCGGCTTAGCCTGCTAGAAAAACGTGCTGTCAAACGCTGTGAAATCAATAAACGAGTTGAGTTGAGACGGTAGGATACTCGACCGGACGAGACGAGACGAGACGAGACGAAGAGAGCATGGCGCAATAAAATACGTATGATTGCGTTGGGGTGAAATTAGACGTGATTATTGGTTGAGGTATGGGTCGCAAAGCTTAAACGTGATATTCGCTAGGCACGTGATATTGGCGGGTATGCGATGATTAGGCATAAAGATGAGGGCATAAAAAAGACCGCAGAATCTTGCGACTCTGCGGCCTCTTTAGCTATCAACTAATGTTGATAACTGCGTTTAACTCATCAACGATTACTCGAGGATGGTTGAAACAACGCCTGCACCTACGGTACGGCCACCCTCACGGATAGCGAAGCGCTCACCAGCAGC
>NZ_AXWV01000123.1 GCF_000482845.1 Anaerobiospirillum succiniciproducens DSM 6400 | reverse complement strand
GGGGATGTGTTTATACATTTAGTTCACCATGCAAGAAAAGCAGGCATAAAATTTACATCACTATAAACGTCTATGATTCAGTATGTCAAACAATGCGTGACTGGCGTTAATTTTTATTTTAGCGAAAAGTTTCAATCTTTCGCTCCTTTAACCAATGTTTACAGTAATGATAAGAGCTGTAAGTGCCAGTGGAAAGAAGCTTATAACGCCTTAAAGCATGACAACAGAGCGTGTATTAAAAACGCTACCATAGGCAACCTAATGAGTGCCCTTGGAGCTCTGTTCGTGTTAAATCTTTACTATCGTGATCTAAACAGCAGTGACTATAAGTTTTACTTAAACGGAGAGCTGTTCGATAGTCGTGTGGGCTCTGAGATATTCTCGGTTAATTGCTGTTCAGCATTGGATTTAACCTTTTCAAGGAACATGGGTGATGAGTCAATTAATGGACTTTCAGAAGACAGTCTAAAAAAATCGATATATATCAAAAGATTTGATAGCGAGACTATGAAGTTTTTTCATAAAAATGAATGTTTAGACTCGGTGCAGACCTGGATAAACGTAATGAAGTCTCCTGAAATGAAGCCATTTATTGATAACCCAAATAGTGATGAGTATAAAGGCCTTAGTCTGCAAGATATTTGTCTGAAGCTTGGTGGTGTCGACTTAGTAAAAAAGATCATTGCTTTCGAACATGGGGTTAAAATCTTCGGACCTAAAGGAATTAGGGGTAATAGAGAGCTTTTACTTAACACCCATGGTCAAATTTACGAAACACTGAAATATGAAGAGTTTGTACGTAGACTTAGGTTAAAAGACCAATTGCCATTGGTGCTCTAGATATGGCTCCACACACTAGTGTGCATTAACAGGCTTTGGCCTAACCATTAGCATAGTTCTCAGCACGGTATATTTGATATCCCTTTGGAATCACTGCACTGACTCTGATGAACTAATGCTTTTGATGCTAACGCTCAGTGCCGTTACATGTTCTAATCTAGCCTTAATGGCTTTGGTTTGAACAAACCATAATCTTATCTAGAGATCGCGCTCCAAGCTCAACTCTTCGAGCTTAGTGCGGTCTCACTTAGCGGTCATGATTGATGATAGGGATAGAGCATCGATCGTGACCGCTATCTTCTAGTGGCATGAAAGCCGCTCTCATCTTTTTATCATCTAATGCCGTGCACTCAAGAGCTGCCAACTTAATACATGCTTGATCTGCATGCTTTGCCTGTCGTTCTATCATTTGATCTTGGCGAATATGTATCTGGAATTTACGAGTATGAGTGGATCCAGGATTGAGTAAGTGATTGGATTCGAGACGCACTCAACAAAGCCATGAGGAATTTGGTAGATTATGTTGCTCAATGCTGTATTCTGTATCTAACATATGGCTAGATTGAAATTCTCATATCTCATAGAGCTGTCTTGAACTTGCTAAGCAGGCTCTTCGTAACGATTCTTGATGAATGTCGCGCTAACTGCGTGCAAGTGCGCTGATTTCAATAAGACATTTATCCTAACTATCGATGTAAGTCAAGCATGATGACAGTAATAATATGGCGATCTCGTAACATGATCGTTATCACATATACGCGCTAGCCGCAAAGTGCTCTTTAAAAATTAGTTTGTCATAGGCAACTAGAGTGATCTAAGGATCACTTTTGATGTCTAATCTAGCAATATTTTGATCTGAGGATCATGGTAATAAAATAGCGTTTGAGCGTCGATCTCTTTTTCGATCTAATGCATCTATAAGCATTACTTGAGGTGCAGTATGAAACAGAAGAAAGACAAAGCCGAGACAGCGAAAGCTATCTTCTCAAAAGAAAACTTAGGCTTTATCAATGAGCCTGACTTAGTAGAGACTAGTAAACTGCGCTTAAATGCACTGGCTAATGCTTTAGAATGCATGTATATCGATGTAGACGATAATGCTGACGACAGCAACTTGTGCACGGATGAAGCAAATAACCACAGCAATAAGGACGCTGAAAGAATATCTGCCTTGCTGACTCAAGATGAGTTGGATAAGTTCGACGATGAGGTCCATCAGGCTTTTAAGATTGCTTCAGGGGACATTACTAAAATTCGTAATGCGATAAACAAGTTCTACTGCTTATGCAGGAATCTGCTTCCTGAAACAAGAAAACACTGCAGAGTCATCTATCCCATTTACTTTGTTGTTTTCATATCCATCTTTGCAGGGTTCTTTGGAGCTAAGTACGCAAGGGAAGTGTCTGAGTTTTACAACAAGAATAAGGTAAAGTTATCTCTGTTGGTGCCTGATATGCCGCCTGTAGAGCACAAGCTCTCAAAGTCTACTGTTGCTAAAGCAAGAGTAGGACTAAACGAGTCAGCGCTTACAGAGATATTTAAATTCTTCTTCAGCTCCACAGCTTTTATAAAAGTTCTGACTGTTACCTATAATGATGATAAGTACTTAACGAATCGAGACGGGTTAATGCCAACATTGGCTTTTGATGGCCAAGAAATGAAAGCTACTTATAGAGACAATGACCCTAACAGAAAGCACAAAGGCGCTGTTATAACTACAGTCATTAACTGTAACGACAGAACGGTCGCAATCTACAAAATCGCACAGAAGAAGAACCAAGAATCAGGGTGCTTCCTACTTGCCTTGAAAGAAAAGCTTATAGACATCACAAACTGTGTAGTGATGTCAGACGCTCTCAACTCAAGATGCAATGTAACAATGGCAATAGCAGAGGCAGGAGGATTTTTCCTGATGCCATTAAAGAACAACCAAGGCAACAAGGCGCTTAATATTGCAGCATTGGATGCTTTTGCTAAGGCAGAGGCAAGTGGTGAGAAGATTGAGCGTCAAGTTTACTTAGACATCGACCATGGCCGTATTGAGGAGAGCATCGTGGAGGTGTTACCACTTGAAGGTAACATTGATGACAATGATAATCCTCATAAGTACGGCAAGGTCATTGTGAAGTACACAAAGAATGTTATCAACCCACATGCAGACGGCAAGGAGACAGTCAATACACGTATCTACATAAGCAATCTTGAGTACGAAGGAGAAAAGACCGCGAAACAATGCTTGTCTTCAATCCTAGACTACTGGACGGTAGAAGCGCATCACTACACACTCGATACTTCATCCCTTAATCAAGATAGGTTTCATGCTAAAAAGCGCGGTTCTATCTGCTTTGAGGCTTTCATGAACAAGAGCATAGTAAACGTCGCAACCGTACTTCGTAATGCTCTAACAAAGCATCAATGCCGAAAGAGACCTTTGACGTATAAGGAGACATTTGAGTATATGCGTAATCTTACGTTCACATCTTTCTGGGGTCTGCTATCAGCAATGATCCCAGCGCTAGAGTGACAAACTAATTTTTAAAGAGCACTATGCGCATAGGCAAGTGGAGTGATTATGATATGTGATCCCGGTCATTTCGTAGGATCGCCATACAGTAATAATTTAAAAAATATTCTGAGCTCACACGAATTACGGCATAAGACAATAGCACCGTAACACCAACCTTAGCTTAGGAGGCTAAGTGGC
>NZ_AXWV01000122.1 GCF_000482845.1 Anaerobiospirillum succiniciproducens DSM 6400 | reverse complement strand
TGGCTCCTCCTACTGGACTTGAACCAGCGACATACGGATTAACAGTCCGCCGTTCTACCGACTGAACTAAGGAGGAACTCATCAAACAAAACTGCTTTAAAACACCGTGGTGTATCAAAGCGATGCACATTTTACAAAGCAAAGCCCTAGCTGTCAACACCCATATTAAAAAAGTTTAACAAAAGGATGCGCTCCAGCGAAAAAAGTTGATATATATAGGCTTTTGCCTAGGCAAGATCTTACGTTAAGACTTGGCTTATGACGGTATAAAGACTATCAAAGTATAAAAAGCAAAAAGGTCTAGTAATGCGGATATAGCACAATAAAACGATCTTGCTTGTCTTGAACTAGCTCAATGAACTGCTCTAAAGTAATTAACCACTTCTGCTGTTTAGCTGTGTATGTATCATGCAACGGCTCAGGCACAACTAGTTGTATATTATGACTAATCATCTCATCTGTCTGACCTTCACTAATACCTTCTTCTAAAGTAAGTAAGTGCTTAGATTTAATCCTTGCAGCTTCAGATATGACCTGTCTCCATCTATCTTTACAAGTAGTTTTAACGCCTAACATAGTAAGAAATTCTGCGTCTAAGTTTTGGTCATGGTATGCAGAAGCACTAGGAAAAAGAAAGTCAGGTCTAGATTTGTTCTCTGTTACACATGTTCTGACGTATTTTAAGTCTCTAGAAATGAATATCTGTTCAAGGTGATTTTCTAAAGCGTGACCTACTCTGCTTTTACGTCTATTTAGAAGTGAAAGTGCATAAGACAGAAACTCATCTGTACTACTAAATCCATCTTTAATACGGTCATCTACAAAAAAAACGTTCAAGAGTCCTAAAGAGGCCCTCTTCTCGCTCCATCCACTTTAATACCGCACTGTCGGCATTACTTTTACCATCAATCTCGTTTAATGTAGATCTTGCGTATTCTGAAAATACTTTTGTTGAAGGAAAATCTCCATTAAATATTCTCAACATATCAGTTAGGTATTTGGATTCATTGTTATAAACCTCAATACCCAATGCATCTAATATTAGCTTCTTTGAGTAAGTTAAAATCTTATTGTACTTATGGCTTGAAATGCTGAATTTATTGTCAATCTTAAGATCAAACAATGTACTAATGTATGAACAAATGTCTGATTCTGATGGAGTTAGAATCGTCACCAGAGTTCCATCAGTTCTTAAGGCAATAACGAGATAGTCTCCAGCACAAGCCTCATCCATTACCTTATTCGATGAGAAATACAATCTAAACTCTGATCGAGTAGGATGAGCTTCTCTAGCGTCATACCATGTTAACGTGCCTGTATCCCTAATAATAGGTTCGCTAAAAGAGTCATCACTCATATAGAGGAAGACAGAAGAAAATGTTGTTCTTTGTTCTCCCAAAAAGGTGCTTCAATGATGAAACGCCATTAAACTCATGCTGATTGCTGAGATTTTCCTCTACCTCAACGCGACTTAGAATCTTACCCCCAGCCCCAACAAAATATGTTGAAAGATCAAACTTGTTCATTTTAAAGCGCCTGTGGAACTAGAATAGGCTCTTCTGCAATATATGGTTCCATAATCTTGGCGACAGCGCTAATTACAGGAACAACAACAGAATTTCCAAACTGCTTGTAAGCTTGAGTATCAGAAACAACGATCTTAAAGCTATCAGGAAATCCCATAAGCCTAGCGCACTCTCTTGGAGTCAGCCTACGGGGATTGTTACCTGCTCCTCTACTAATTAGAATCTCAGATCCATCTTTATAATAACGGGCTGATAGAGTTCTTGAAGTCATATCGGGTGTTACTAAGCCATAGCCAAAACCATTTCCCTTGGCTTTGTGCTTTGCAGCATATTCTTGCAGATAGCTCCATAACCCATCTGAAAGGGTGTATTTAGGAAGAACTGCTCCACTCCCCTCTTCTGTATAGATACCATCCCCCTTTTCAGTTCCGTCTTCTGGGTGCAGGATATTGCTTAGAGCTTGCTTAAAGCTTGGTACCTTTAATTTATCCCAAGAGAAGTCTGTTTCCTCTCTAAAACCTACAATAATGATACGTTCTCTATGCTGTGGGACCCAATGAATGCCATCAATGACCTTATAGAACACTTGATAACCGAGCTCTTGTTCTAATGTTTCTTTAATGACCTTAAATGTTCTACCTTTATCATGCGATACAAGATTTTTAACATTCTCTAACAAGAACGCTTTTGGACGCTTAGCTGCAATAATTCTTGCAACATCGAAGAACAAAGTTCCTTGAGTTGCATGGGAAAAACCATGGTCTCTGCCTAAAGAATTATTCTTCGAAACACCAGCGATAGAAAATGGTTGACAAGGGAATCCTGCCAAGAGCACATCATGATCAGGCACATCATCCTCATGCATCTGGGTAATATCGCCGACAAACATCTCACGATCACCAAAGTTAGCTTTGTAAGTCTTCTCTGACCATTTATTCCACTCGCTTGTAAATACGCAGTATCCGCCTATGGACTCAAAGCCAAGACGAATTCCGCCTATTCCTGCAAACAAATCAATGAAAGTAAAATCAGACATGAAAACCTCAATGACTCAATAAAAATGAGTCATTAGCAAGCAACTCAACAAACCGTAGATGTAATATTAAAAATAAGCTCTAAGCTGGTTTAATAAATATTATATAGCTTACATAAGATATCAACTAAACTGTTTAAGAGTTTGACAGGCGCGAATTGATGTTTAATGAGCGGTGACGAACCTGTACATTAAGACCGCGAGAGTGGTACAGATCAGCAAGCTTCTGTGCAATATACACGGAGCGATGGCAGCCGCCAGTACATCCTACAGACACTGTAAGATAGCTGCGATTACTTGACTCAATTGCATGCAGCCATGAGCTTAGCAAGTTATCGATCTGATCTACGTAAGCATCAACTTCAGGATAACGCGCAAAGAAATCTTTCACAGGCTGATCTAGGCCAGTAAAGGAGCGCAGCTCCTTTTCCCAGAATGGATTTGGTAAGAAACGAGCATCGAATACAAAGTCTGCATCCTTGGCAATACCATTCTTAAAGCCAAAAGACTCAAATACCATTACCAGGCGCTTTTCTGGAGTGCCAATAATAGCTGTGACGATCTCATTAGAGAGGCTATGAACAGATAGCTCAGAGGTATCAATACGTAGATCAGCAAAACCTGAGATTCCGGCAAGCTTGGTACGCTCAAGTAAGATCGCCTCTTCAAGTGAGAGATTGTTTTTGGATAATGGATGAAGGCGTCTTGTCTCTGAATAACGTTTTACTAACACCTGATCATCAGCATCACAGAAGATCAGAGTAGAGTGAATGGAAGCATCTGACTTGATATTATTGAAGATAGACTCAAGGTAGGAGTCATCCTCAGGGATATTACGGATATCAATAGAAACAGCTAAACGAGGATAACGCTGCGGAGCTATCTCAGTAAGCTCTTTTAAGAACATTACTGGCAAATTATCAATGCAGTAATAGCCTAGATCCTCAAGAGCACGCAAAGCTACGGTCTTACCTGATCCTGAACGACCTGAGATGATTACCAACTGAACTGATGCATCGCCCATTTTCAGACCTCGTGAAAACATGTTGCTATAGGCAAGTTTAGTATTTTATGAACTAGCCAACGCTGCGATCTTTACCACACTTGCAATGACCTAAGTTTAGTCACTAAGGTCTTTTATCTTAAAAACACTAGCCATCACATATGCTAAGTAGTATTGCACAAGTGCTCTCAAGCTTAATGTCTCTTGCAAGTGTACTACTTAATTATGCTCATTATATAAAATCTTAACAAAGAGAAATTTAGATGCTCTGTTGTGGCCATGATCCTCAACAAAATTTCCAAATCTAACTAGCTCATTTCATCTAAGATCTTAAGATCGCCATAAGTTTTCTAAACTTATACATCGTGCCCATGATCTTTTAAGATCTCAGATAACCTAATAACCATGATCTTTAAAAGATCTTGCACAATCTCAGCGCCATGATCTTTAAAGAACCTCATAAAGCTTAATAACCAGGAGCTTTTAAGATCTCATAGAACTTAAGAACTAGGAGCTTTTAAGATCTCATAGA
>NZ_AXWV01000121.1 GCF_000482845.1 Anaerobiospirillum succiniciproducens DSM 6400 | reverse complement strand
AGATGTAACTCCACACTTAGGTGCTCGTTTAACCCGTCTTGACACCGACAGCTACGACTTAATCTCCGATGATGGCGTTGTTGCAAATACTGACTTTGATGTACAGAACGTCTTCTCAATCCCATTAGGCGTAACCTTATCTAAGGCATTTGTTGCAGGCGGCTGGTCATTAGCTCCAAGCGCTGATTTAACTATTGCCTTCAACACTGGCGATACCGACGCTAAGTCAACCACTCGCTTTACTGGCATCAACAAGAACTTAGACTTAACTGCTGAGGTTCTTGATGAGGTTCAGTACGGCTTAACTGTTGGCTTAGGTGCTCAGTACGGTGCATTTGGTACCTCCTTCGGTATCAACTACATTGGTTCTGAGAACACTGATGCTTTCGGTGTTAACGCCCAGGCTCGTTACATGTTCTAATCTAGCCTTCATGGTTTTGGTTTGAACAAACCATAACTTGTCTTAAGACCGCGACCCAAGCTCAAATCCTAAGGATTAGCGCGGTCTCTTTCAGCGATCATGGCTGATGTCAGGGATAGGGCATCGGCTGTGGTCGCTTTTTTCGTTTTATGGTCATCAACGCAAGTCAGGCCTGAAATTGATTGCATAAGATAGCTATACATAAACAGCTTGCAATCTTGATGGACGGGCATGGTATGCATTAATTTGTTTTCCATTTGTATAAGATAAGCTGATAGCGAACCATGAACTCACAATGCATTCATACAGCTCGTTGCAGCATTGTTATAGCCTGAACTGCGTGGACTAATCGACGCTGCTTTATGAGACCTTGTTTTCGTCTATATACGGATGCGTAATGTCAAAGTGCACGCAGGTGTTAAGCGCAATAAGTAGAAGGCTGTAGAGTGCATCCTACGCTTAGTGACTAAGGGCTCATCGACACGTAAGCTTGAGTGGTATTCAAGATGACTGCAGATTAAGCAAAAGCGTTTACTACATCATCAACAGTTGTTGGGTTAAGTGTTGAGTCAACAGTAGAGTCAACAGTTGACTTAACTATCGACTCAACTATTTGCTATGCATTACGACAGCTATTAAATCAGATATTTATCAGGTTTCACGGAGTTGCTGCTACTAGTGGCAGGAGTTGACTTAACAGTTGACTCAACAGTCAAGTCAATCCTTGAGTTAACTTCTGAACTAAGTTTATGGCTAGAGACATTAGTAGTTAAGTAGGGCGATAGGCTTATGAAGAAGCAAATCACTGAAGGGTCATTACAGACAGTTTTGAGTATGGGGTGTAGTGCAGATACCCTTGGGTCGACGCAGATAGTGTTAGAACAGGTAAACAGATTATAACTATGTATTTATCTTGATTGTGTATGACGTAGGATAGGTAAATTAGCCTATTTATAGCTCTAACCAAATAGACAGTGGGCTTTTATCGTGAGTGACTTGCTGCAGTCTAGCAACGCTATTGCAGCAGAAACGAAAACAAAGCTTTCACCATCTTAAATCGTTTGTTACGTAACGACCTTGTATAGAGGCAATCTGACTTATGCCCTGGAAACGCTTAGTACCTCAGCGGAGATCATAATAGTCCCTTAGGTCATTAAACCTTGGGGCACTCGGTAAGTTTTAGTCATGTATTTGCAGATGGTGGATAGTTCGATAGGCTTACATGGTGAGGACAGAACCTGTAATATAGTCGTCAATAAAGGTCATTTATAAGTAAAAATATTCGCCAAAAGTGCATATAGTTTGTTAAAAATGGGCGCTTTATACGTCGATTTTAAGCAATTCTACGATAAATAAGTATAAAAAATATGCGGGGGGGGGGTGAAATAGTTCAGATGCGCCAGTCTAAAGCATATGCCATGTCTATATTGCAAAATCCTACAGCAAGACAGTCACAAAACACTTGTGAAAGAGTGAAAAGCTAGAAGCAGACTGGTCAATATACCAAGCCTAAGTTTGCAACGATGTTCGCTCACCTAAAGCCGGATGTCATGCCATAAAACATACAAACTAGAGCTTGCCTCTTACATACTAAGCGCTGATGCTTATATGTTGTGCTATGCTCAACAGTATAAGGTATATGACCTCCCTCCTAAAGTTACGCATAGTCTTCTCTAGCAACCTTTCATGAAGTCTTTGCTTATAAGTCGCTATAGACGGCAAACAAATATATTCAAAAAGCGATTTGTTCTGCATAGGCATCATCAAACAAACGCATATGATGCCATCCTTAAAGGATAAGCAGTCAAGCCTCCAAATCGCAACCCCATTCGGTTTAATTAAGCTTACAAAGAATGAAGCAAACCAACAACGCCATTAAGTTCTTAATGGCTCAATACCGCGCAATTTTTAAGAACGCCAACATCGCCATGGTAGCAGCCATGGCAGCTGCAGCATTAGCTGCTGGCCAGGCTCAGGCCAAAACTGATGCGTGGGCAAATTTATCTGGCAGAGAGACAATCTCTGCTGATACCACGTATAGTGGTGGTGCCTCTAATGAGAATGCCAACGGTTTTGACCTTACAATTACCAGTGGTACTTTAACATTCAAGGGCGATACCACAGCAGGCAACTTCTCTATGAGCGGTGATAAGACTGGTAAAATCACTCTTAATGGCGATAAGGCTGCTATAAAGATTGGTGGTGACGGCGTTAGCGGCGCAGCTGTTAAAGTAACATCGTTCACTGGTTCAGCTGGCTCACTTACAATTGGTGGTTCCGAGCAGGCCTCCTCTTTAGAAGCTGCCACAATTCTCCTTCAGGGTTCAACTCCAGAAGCTCCTGCAAAAGCAGGTGAAGCTACTTTCCCTATGACTGTAACTCTTGCTAAGAGTGGTGCTCTTGGTGGCGCAAACTCAGCTATCACTGTAGCTACTGGTGCAAAGATTGTTATGGGCGAAAGCACAGAGGGGGCTTCTATTGCTGGTAAGTCCTTAACCTTAAATGGTGGCGTTTTAACTGTTAACGGCGCTAAAGACTTCAAGATTTCTTCACAGAAGGTAGAGGTTAAGACTGGTTCTGAATTCACCATCGGTACCGGCACTGTCACCTTTGACAAGGCAACCGATATTACCTTTGCTGCAGAGACTTTAACCAATGGTGGTACTATTGCTTTAGGTGAAGTTAGTGACACACGTAATGTTAACTTAAAGGTTGATGCAAAAACTTTTAATGAGCAGCTCTTTAAGGACACTAGAAAGGTAAGTGTCAGTGGTAATAGTAATAATGCTGGCACATTAACTATTGAAGCTACTGGTAAAGAAGTTGTTAACCTCGTAGAGTCTGGCTTATTTGCTGAGGCCGGCAAAATCGATACTACTGCTGGATTGGTTTCTGGTGGTACAGCCGGCAACATCAATGTCACCGTAAAGGGTAAGGATGGTACCTTAGCTGCAACTACCCTCGTTGACTCATCAATTGGAAAAGTAAATCTTGAGTTCGATACTCTGACTATCGGCAAGGGTGCAGATTTTGAGCTTAAGAATGCAAAGAACGCAGTTACCGTTAATAAAGGTTTAATTGTTAGCGGTTCAAAAGCTTTAACTCTGGTTAATGGTGGTACTTTAAATCTTGATGGCGAAAATGGTACCGTTACCGCCAAGTCTATTACTGTAGGCAAGGATTCAACATCAGGTACTCTTAATATCAAGAATGGTACTTGGAATATTCCTTCACTTACCATGCACTCTGGTAACGCCGTCATTGAAAAGGCCACTGTAACCTTACAGAAAGATGCTGTTTTAACCACTAAGAACAACGATAACAAGCTCACTTTAACCAGCTCAACCTTAGACGTAACTTCTGGTAAGGTTCAGCTTGCTGAGAGCGGTGCTGCTTTAAATACTGGTTCTAAGCTCTCCATTGCTAAGGATCAGTTATTTACCGCTTCAGGTGATGTGGCAACCCTTACTGCTGATACAAGTAAGAACAAAGTAGTTCAGAACTCCCTTGCTACTGACGGCACTGGCGTACTTGAGATCATGAATGCGGGCAACGTTTCTGCTGACTTAGCTAACGATCTCATGAACAAGTTAGGTTATAAGGGCTTTATACAGTTTGGTGGCAAAAGCACTATTTCTCCATCAAAAAAGGAGACTGTAAACTTCTCTGAAGCTGGTGACATGACCATTCTGGGTGTATATGACAAAACTCAGGTGGTAATGGATAGTGATAACAACATCGACAAGAGCCTGGCTGCAGGTAGCATTAAGCTGCATGAAGCTGATGATACTGGTGTTGTAAAAAATCAAAGCTTGATTTTATCTAATGCTGGTACTGGCGGTGGCAAGTTTGTTCAGAATAGCGATGGCACGAAGGTTGGTGGTCTCCAGCTTTCAGGTGCT
>NZ_AXWV01000120.1 GCF_000482845.1 Anaerobiospirillum succiniciproducens DSM 6400 | reverse complement strand
TATGCGGGAATAGCTCAGTTGGTAGAGCATAACCTTGCCATGGTTAGGGTCGCGAGTTCGAACCTCGTTTCCCGCTCCAGATTTCAGCTTCAAAAGGACGAGCCTCTGAGCTCGTTTTTTTATGCCTGTCGCATGACAAACATATTTACATTTTAGCTCTGAGCAATTTGCTGCTTAAGCGCCTTTCTCTTTATGCAACTTAATGGTTGCTGCTTCTTCTTCCTTGCCTCTGGCAATCTCTTCAATTGTCCTGTCGATTACGTACAGCACTCTTATCTTTTGCTTACATTTATATGCGTATACGCATTTCATAAGCGCTCATGATCTCTTTTCATGATATTTAGGCATTTATATGCAGTGCTTAGAGCTAATAGGGCGACGACTGTCCTTGAGTTTTGCTTCCTCTGATCTACTGTAGGATTAGAAGTTCTGGAGTGCTGATCGTGTGTAGCGTTTAAAACTTTTAGTGCTTTGTGGCTGTGTGTTGGCCTCAAAGCTATCGTATATAGGCATTTTTTGTCGCAAGGCCTTGAAAATTTACTCCATACACCCCATTTGTATACTGTGAGAGTGAATAATCTCGAGAATTTCAGATTTTTTTCAGTATTTACGACTTAAAACACGGCACTCAAGCGTGAACTGTCGTAGAATCTCACACTTAAGTCTTTGATCGGTCTTTCAGCTTAAGCTCAGCGGGGCAGTCTGTGTCGTGCACTTTGCGTCATGCGCTGTTCGTTTTTTTAAAGGTTTGGGTGCTTAGCGCTCATTAACACCACCTAGCTTTAGCCTAAGGAACGTTTGCTATCTTGACCTGCACTATATAAATAGTTGTAAGTCTATCGGTGGCTGCTTTGGTTCTTGAGGATGCTTTTGTGGCTGTGCCTGTTAATCAACTGAAGCTTTTTGCGTTGGCTTCGGCCGAGACGTAAGTGCAACAGCTGTCTTAGCTATGCCGTAAACTCAAAGGCAGGAACCGCAAGGAGTTTCATTGCTGAATAGCGGTCAGACATAGTCACATGACTATAAGACCTAGGTATCAGTTTGCTGATGCCACCGAGCGGAAATGGATGTACGCCTGAACGCTATATAATAGCTGATGGTTTTCTTCTACAGTGTTTTAGCAAAATGTTCATTACATCAATCGTCACCAAGATCATTGGCAGTAGTAATCAGCGCACTATCAAGCGCTTAAGTAAGATCGTCAAGCAGATTAATGCTCTTGAGCCAAAGTACGAGGCTCTCAAAGACGAAGAGTTTAAAGACCTTACCGTACAATTCCGCAATGAGATTGAGGGCGGTGCAACTTTAGAGACCATCCTGCCTGAGGTTTTTGCTGCCGTTCGTGAAGCCGCTAAGCGTACTTTAGGTCTGCGTCCTTTTGATGTTCAGCTCATGGGTGGTATGGTTTTAAACTCCAACCAGATCGCTGAAATGAAGACTGGTGAAGGTAAGACTCTCACCGCTTTAATGCCTTGCTACCTCAACGCCATTTCAGGTAAGGGCGTTCACGTAGTTACTGTTAACGACTACTTAGCACGTCGTGACGCCGATTGGTCCCGTCCATTCTATGAGTTTATGGGCATGACCGTTGGCTGCAATATTCCAGGTTTAGATGCAGAGGCCAAGCGACAGGCTTATGCTTGTGATGTTACCTACGGTACCAATAACGAGTTTGGCTTTGACTATCTGCGCGATAACATGGCCTACGCTCCAGAGCAGCGTGTACAGCGTCCATTAAACTACGCCTTAGTTGACGAAGTTGACTCTGTACTCATCGATGAGGCACGTACTCCTTTAATTATTTCTGGTCAGGCTGAAGATAGCTCCGAGTTATATCGCAAGATCGACGGCATCATTCCAAAGCTTGAGCTCCAAGAAAAGGAAGATACCGAAGATTACACTGGTGACGGTCACTTCACTGTAGATCTCAAGATTCGTCAGGCTTACTTAACCGAGCGCGGTCAGTTGTATGTAGAAGATCTGCTCCGTGAGTTAGGTCTGTTAAAGGAGAATGATTCACTCTTCTCCTCCACTAATATCGTGCTGCTGCACCACGTAATGGCCGCTTTAAGAGCCCACGCCTTATTCCAGCGCGACGTTGACTACGTTGTAGCTAATGGTGAGGTTGTGATCATTGACGAGCACTCAGGCCGTAAGATGGCTGGCCGTCGTTGGTCAGATGGTCTGCACCAGGCTATTGAAGCTAAAGAAGGTGTTGATATCAGATCTGAAAACCAGACTTTAGCAACTATTACTTTCCAGAACTACTTCCGTATGTACGATAAGCTTGCTGGTATGACTGGTACTGCTGATACTGAAGCATACGAGTTCCAACAGATTTACGGTCTGAATACTGTAGTTCTGCCTACTAACAAGCCAATGATCCGTAAGGATCTTCCTGATCTCATTTACTTAACTGTAGATGAGAAGTACAACGCCATCTTAAATGACATTCGTGAGAAGGTTAAAGAAGGCCGTCCAGTCTTAGTAGGTACTATCTCTATTGAAAACTCTGAGAAGTTAGCCCATCTCCTTAGCAAGGAGCACATTCCTCATCAGGTTTTAAATGCTAAGTTCCACGAGAAGGAAGCTCACATCGTTGCTCAGGCTGGTCGCCCTGGTACTGTAACCATTGCTACTAACATGGCTGGTCGTGGTACTGACATTATCTTAGGCGGTAACCTCAAGGCTGAGCTTGAGGCTTTAGGTGAGAATGCCTCACAAGCAGAAATCGATCGTGTAACTGCTGATTGGCAGAAGCGTCACGATGCAGTATTAGCTGCAGGTGGTCTGCATATCATTGGTTCTGAGCGTCACGAGTCCCGTCGTATTGATAATCAGCTGCGTGGTCGTGCTGGTCGTCAAGGTGACCCAGGTTCATCACGTTTCTACCTGTCCATGGATGACAATCTGATGCGCCTGTTCGGTTCTGACAAGCTCAAGAACTTCATGAAGCGCATGGGTATGGAAGATGGTCAGCCTTTAGAGCACAAGTTAGTAACTCGTGCAATTGAGTCTGCTCAGCGTAAGGTTGAAACCCGCAACTTCGATATCCGTAAGAGCCTGCTCGAGTTTGACGACGTAGCAAATCAGCAGCGTAAGGTTATCTACGAGGAGCGTAATGCTCTGTTAAATGGTGAGGACACTTCTGAGACCATTACCAACATTCGTGTTGACGTATTTAACAGCGTTATTGATGAGTACATCGAGCCTAACTCACTGCCTGAGTCTTGGAAGGTTAAGGAGCTTGAGGCACGTTTGTTAGAAGAGTTTGCTCTTGAGTGTCCTGTACAAAAGTGGCTTGAGGAAGACACTAAGCTCGTTGAGCAAGACGTACGTGACATGATCGTAGCAAAGGCTCAAGAGATGTACGATCTCAAGTGCAAGATCATTGGTGAGGATAACCAAAAGCAGCTTGAGCGTGGTGTAATGCTTCAGACCATGGATATGCTCTGGAAGGAGCACTTAGCTGCTATGGATTACATGCGTCTTGGTATCGGCTTGCAAGGTTATGCGCAGCGTAATCCTAAGAACGAGTACAAGATCCAGTCATTCAATCTGTTCACCAAGCTGCTTGAGAACATCAAGTACCAGGTTATCAAGATGCTCTCTCGTGTACAGATTCAGATGCGCCCTCCAGTAGAGGAAGAGCAGGTTGCACCTCAAGGCACCATGGCTGCAGCATCTTCAGACAATAAAGACAAGGATCAGACTCCAAACACCGATCCAATGCCAAATGTAGGTCGTAACGACCCATGCCCATGCGGTTCAGGAAAGAAGTACAAGGACTGCTGCGGTAAGGCTGTATAAGCGTCGCTACTAATTAAGAATAGTTAGCCCTATAAGACAATGGGGCATTTAAAAGCACTGCGGGTTTAAGCTTGTGGTGCTTTTTTATTTTTGGTGGCTAAATAGCGCCACCCAAAATTAAAGCATTTCTTAAAAATTTGTGTAGTTCCACAATGTTATGTGTCTTGCCCTTGAGGCAGTTGCTAGCATCTAGGCAGCTACAGCACAGTGCTGAGGTACAAAAATAAATACCATGAGCCTCTTAAGTTAATTGCTTTGTAAAAAATGAGTGGCAAAATCAGGTTTAGATGGCTGCATTTAGCGTGTCTTAATGGGCTTAGTTTTGGCTGGATTGCCATCTATACTTGGCTAGTGATGGTTTTTGATTAAACACAGTGCACAATAAATTTTGCTACTAAATTACGATATTTATGCGCTTTTATGTGTAATGTGGTGGTTTAGGTTAAAATTTGTTTAATTTGCTGTTGACACTTTAGGGGCTATTTGGTTTAATAAGCGCCGTTGCCCAGATAGCTCAGTCGGTAGAGCAAAGGATTGAAAATCCTTGTGTCCCTGGTTCGATTCCAGGTCTGGGCACCATCAGATGGTGCTAGCAAC
>NZ_AXWV01000119.1 GCF_000482845.1 Anaerobiospirillum succiniciproducens DSM 6400 | reverse complement strand
AGCAGCGATTGCCCAGTCAACTCGCGGGCGATTATAGCATAACGCGCTTGTCTGTCTATATAAACAGCTGCAAAAAAAGCCTTTCACTCTATAGGCTAAAAAGCCATAAACATGCACTTTGCCACCACACAGATCAAATGCACTCGTAGCTTGATTATATCTAGGCTATGTCCTTGATGATGGATGCATTCATAGCTTGATTTTATCTAGGCTATGTCCTTGATGATGGAATGCACTCATAGCTTGATTTTATCTAGGCTATGTCCTTGATGATGGAATGCACTCATAGCTTGATTTTATCTAGGCTATGTCCTTGATGATGGGATGCACTCATAGCTTGAGTTTATCTAGGCTATGTCCTTGATATTGATGGAGAACATACTGTCTGCAACATTGTCAGCATCAGGACTGAGATTAGAGAGCATAAAGTAGAATACCTTGGAGTGGTTATACATATTCAAATGACAGATCTCATGCATAATCACTGCTGCAGTTAGGTTGAACGGGTACATAGACAAATGAGGATTGAGTCTAATCTCAGGTGTCTGTCCTCTTCTAGTTCGACACTGTCCTAATGGTCGCATACGCATGATATGAAGCTTACCTACCCACTCAATTGGCTTTAGCTGATAGTGTCTAGCTGTGTGGTTATAGACGCTAATGTAGAAAGGATGAATGCAATCTAAAAATTTTGCAGAAACCTTATACATCTCGTTTTGGATAAACTTCTCGATCATGGCTTTGACATTGTCAGTATTATTCTTATCTTTGACGACAATGCGTAAGATGCCTGGCTTTACCAAGGTCTTATGGAAATAACGATCGCGTGGAGCATTACGACGACGATAGAGAATATCCCCAGCGATCTTGGCTACATAAGTTTCATTTGCCTGACCTAGAGCAACGCTTTGCGACATGGAGTACATGAGATTAGCGGTATGAGGAGTATCAGGTAAATAAGCAATAATGGCAGTAGAAGGATCGACTTCCTTACCATCTGTAGTAACAAAGGTCAGCTCAAGATCTTTTAGCGCCAATGGAAAATCATCTACAGGGCTAGCTGATTGTGTCAGCGCAGTTCGTGTTAGCTCTTGCTCGGCTAGCGCGTTAGCATCTTGATGCTTAATGGTTGCAGTCTTAATTAGACCATGAAGTCTGCCGCTCTTATAAAAAGCTAATTGCTCAGCCAACTCCATAATCAAATCCTTACGGCACATGGATATGTAATCCTTGTACTCAGGATAGAAAAGGAAGGTTGGCATCTTCTTATGCTTAATATGCAAAGATCGCGCTTTAGCAACCTCATCTAAGGCTGCCTGACTGTGCGCCTGCAAAATACTTACTGGTGGCTGATCAGTGCGCACATCCTCTAATTTGATGAAGTTTTCATACAGATCGTAATTGACCTTAGCCTCATGCTTAGCATCATTTACATGATCCATAGCGTGTGCATCTTTATCTGCCTGTAGTGAACTTGAGTCGTGCTTAGAAGTCTGCATTGGATCGTCAGTAGCTTTAAAGTTGTTATGAGGCTGCAGAGGATCGAATGCATAAACTCCTGTTTTATGGCCAATTGAGCCTTTTAAAACAGTACGAATACATGATGAAGAAGCCATCTCACAACGGCCGATAATATCGTTGATGATCTCTGGCTCGTAATGTTCTGGACTAATCAGATCAGTAAAGCGACGAATTACATTCTCAAGGACGGTACGCTCAGTAGCACTGAGCATGCGTGAACCAAAGAATTGCTTGCGTGATAAGAGATTATCCTGAGTTAACTGCATCATGCAGGCAAAGGCATCTAAATAATAATTGCCCGTATTCGGAGCCCTATCTCTTAAAGCTGTGTCATGTGCTAGCTTTGGGTGGATATGACGCATGGAGGCAACCTCATCTGAGTTACTGCCGCCATACTTAGTACGGTCATATTCAAAAGCATTAATATCATCAAAGAGGCTCTGTTTAGGCATGATGAGACGACCTTGATTGAAGATCGGCATAGCCTTAAGCGCATTGGTGTTGATATAGCCATTAGCACAGAGCTTGGCAGCTTTTGCTCCAAAGCGTGAGCTGCCTTTTGGCACTAAGGTAGGGATAAGCTGTTTTGGTCTAGTGATACCAATACTATTATGTGGTTCATCCTCGACAACCAAGATAAGATATGGCTGCCCCCATACATAGACCAGATCATTGGTACGAAAGGTACGCTTTTTCTGGCAATGAAACGAGACCTGATCGTAAGAGCTAGTCATGGACTCAAGATGCTCTTTACACCAGTTATAGTGGCCACGGATCATCTCGCGTATATCCACCCAACGATAAGTTGGATTGGTCTTCATGACGACATAGCCAGAAGTATCGATGACAAGCTTGAGCTTGCGCAGATTACGATTAGTCTTAACCCGAAACTCGATATCTCTAAAATAAAAGCGCTCTAGAGGATATTGAGAATATGACTGTCTTAAAAAAGGTGCTTTTACAGTGCTCAAGTCAATGCAGTCAGTGTTCAGATCATCAAGCTGTTTTGCTTCTGCTATTTGTTTCATAACACCATCTATACCTGACTGAGCAGGACTACACAAAACTTAAGCGCTACCTTAGTACACTAGATTTCAAATACAGCTTTTGTATTAGCTGCGATCTTTGAGGGTTAAGGCATAGTCGTAAAGGCGATTCTTACTCTCACCAGTAAGATCAGAGACGATTTGACAAGCTTCCTTAACCTTTAGACTAGAAATCATCTTTTCAAGAGCAGCTTTAGCTTTAGCTGAGATCTCATCGCTATTATCTTTTGCCTCATATGGGCCAACGATAAGCACAAACTCACCACGAATCTCATCTTCATGCGCTTTAAAGTGCTCGATAAGATCGGTAACTTTCATACGATAGATAGTCTCAAAGGTCTTAGTCATCTCACGACACAAAGCGACCTTACGATCTGCATCCATAAGAGCTATCTTATTTAGTGTATTGATGATACGACGTGGGCTTTCATAAAAGACCACTGGATACGGTGCAGTTCTAATAGACTCAAGCTTATCGGTAAGCTCCTTATCTTTTACAGGTAAGAAACCAGAGAAGAAGAATCTGTCTGTAGGCATAGCCGAAGCGCATAAGGCGGTGATCGCAGCACAAGGGCCTGGCAGAGGAAAGACTTTAACGCCTCGCTCTACTAAGGATGACACTAGCTTATAGCCTGGATCTGAGATCATTGGGGTGCCAGCATCAGAGATCAAAGCTACAATACCGCCTGACTCAGTTTCTTTTGCAATAATCTCGGTACGCTCAGCTTCATTATGATCATTACAAGAGATCATTTTGACCGAACCAATACCGAGCTTATCGAGCAAAATACGTGAATGCCTAGTATCCTCAGCGGCGATCAGGGTAGCTGCTTTTAACACTTCAACAGCACGAAAAGTAATATCACTTAGATTGCCAATCGGTGTTGGCACAATATACAGTGCACTTTCAATCATAACCCTGTCCTAATCACTCTTGGTCACAGCTAGTAAGCTTATTTACCTAAAAAGGCATCATAAGCACCTGACTAATAAGATGCTATCTAAGAGATTAGCCTCAAAGCAGCTCAAATTGCGTCATGATCTTAACCTATTTCACATAGATTGCCTTAACAAGTGAGATCAAAACTCTAAACTTAGATAAATAAGGGCTTATGCAGCATACAAAAGTTTTGTTTTTCAAGATCGCAACCAATAAGAAACTGTTGTTAAGTTAGGTAATCATTCATCATAGCGCCCGCACCTAAGGTACTACAAAAACTAGCTGCAGCAAGCTACAACGTGCTGCTATAAACCTCAGTTACATGAATCATATGGCGTATTGTTAGTATGATTGTGGAGGCAAAGATTGGTCAAAGTATTGTCATCTTTTCCACATATAACGATAACTGTCAGTGATCTAACTACTTACACCTTAACTCAAATAATCACTTATGATTTATTGCGATCTCAATGTCAAAGAATGCTCAATCACTAAGATTTAGCAACTTTTGCATGGCTGGTGCACGCTGGTGCAAGTAAATAATGTGATACATACTGTATTTTTACAAAACATTCATGGACGCTCTTTACGCACCTGTGTGCAAGTAGAGGCCTACAATAGTTAAGCTAACGATAGCTTTAACCACATCAAATGTCCTTAAAGTTGCGCGCAAAGGCATTAAATATAAAGATAACCTTGTTTAGGTTATCTTGTCGCTTTTCAATGGGGAGAGTCAAGAATTATGTGTACTTTTTTTTTCAATAGAGTCCCCCCAACAAAGAGATTGAGGTTCTCTTTTACCTCTTAAAGTACTTCGCTGCTATATCTGCAGTTATTGGATTGGCTAAAAGTTCACAGCGAACTGAAGGCCAGTTGCTAACTGCTCTTTTATCCCACTTTGGCTTGAGATGGTATGTGTAGCGAAGCAATAGCATGGATATCACACTTTTCATACCTCCGAATACGCCTTTTTTCACCACCTCACGAAAACTACTGTTTGTCGCTTCGATGGCATTTGTGGTGTACATGATTTTTCTTACCGAGGATGAGTGCCTA
>NZ_AXWV01000118.1 GCF_000482845.1 Anaerobiospirillum succiniciproducens DSM 6400 | reverse complement strand
TCTCATCTCATCTCATCTCATCTCATCTCATCTCCACCTTTTAGGACAATTGTCGATGCGCTCAAGCATCTTGGTATGCTTGTCTTTAAGGATATTTAATGGTGTAGGCTCGTTTTAAACTGCACTGTGCAGCATTGCGTTATAGATAGGCTTTTTTTTCTCGTGTAGCTGTCACTTATTACATTTTTGGTTGAGTAGATTGTTCTTTGTGTAGAATAATGGCTGTTTTATGGTTTTAGTGCCTATATACATGGGATCTGTAGGGCAAGCTTTCCAGAGTCTTAAGAGTACTTATTGCTGAGCTTCAAAGATGCAAAGAGACAAGTCAAAACTGCTATGCCGTGCCTGTGACCTAGTGGTTCAGGTGCCTCCTTATAAAAAAGGAGTTACTTGCATTTGTCCGCAATGTAAGAGCGAATTGCGTTCAGGCTCGCGCGTGTCTTTGTACAATTTAGCTGTGGTATCCATTGCATCTGTCATTATGCTGTTTACCTCAGTGACGCTTCCATTCATGACCATTAGCTCTTTGGGCATTTCACAGTCGATGTCGCTTACATCCATTGTGTTTGTGCTGCATAAGAATTGGTCTTTGTTAGTCGCAATCTTTTTGCTCTTTACTTTTTGCTGCCCACTTATCATGCACTTGATAGTTATAGGTATAGTGTTCTTTGGGCTCAAAGTTAACCGCTTCATTGCTAATACCTATACTTTCTGCCACCGCTTTTGTATGGTAGATGTATTCTTATTAGGTGTTATGGTGAGTTTAATTAAGCTCGTATCTTTAGCTGATATTAGCTTTCACCCCGGTTTCACCTCTGCCATTGTTTTTTCCGTATTAATGGTTTGGTGCTACAGCCACGGCAGTCCCTATAAGATCTGGAACTTAATTAGACCTCATGATGAAGAGCTGCGTAACGCTACTGTTGGTATGCGTGGCATTGATCAAGGCCTGATTATGTGTCGTCACTGTGGCATGGTATATAAGCGTAAAGGGCGTAAGTCAAATAAGCTTGATCAAGAGCTAGAGTCAAGTAAGATCTCATGTGCTGATGATAAGTATCTGTATCGTGGAGAGCACACATGCCCACGTTGTGGACACTCTAATGACAATCGCTCCGTCATGATGTATCAAAAGACAGCTGCCCTACTCATTGCAGCTGTGATCTTATATATCCCTAGTAATGTCTATCCAATCATGTTCACCAACTATTTGGGCTCCAATGTTGGTTCAGACATTCTTGATGGTGTGATCTCTTTATGGGGCATGGGCTCATACTTTGTTGCAAGCGTGATCTTGATTGCCTCTATCTGCATCCCAATTGCCAAGATCTTATGTATCTTGCTCTTGTTATATATCACTAAGTATGGCTTTAAAGGCTATCCTTCTCGTTATAACAAGCTATACAGAATCATTCTTTTTATCGGACGTTGGTCGATGATTGACGTCTTTGTAGTTATCATCATGGCTACTGTAGTGCGCATGAGTGTGCTTACTATCAGTCCAGGTATTGCAGTAGTGTTCTTCTGCTTTACCGTATTAGTGACCATGTTAGCTGCAGAAGAATATGATGAGCGTATGTTATGGGATATTGCGCTTGCTAAAAATCGCGATTCCATTATTAACAAAGACGGCGAGCTCGTGGCCAATATTGAAGAGGAGGACGATAAAACAGATGAAACCTCCAAGATCAATATGGAAACATATGAGCAGCGTGCAGAGGAAATTGCTGCAGCATTAGTAGGCCCAGTTCGCATTGAAAATGTAGCTAAGGCCTATCAAGACGCAGTTGAAAAATCTAACGCTGAAGCTGTAGAGAAATCACAATCCCAAGTAGCTGTTGATGAGTCTGAAGCTCAAGTTGAGCAAAGCTTAGATGCAAGAAAAGCATCTATAGATCTTGAGAGTGCTAAAGACAAGATACAAGATGGCAATACAACAGCATCAGCAAACGATAACTCTGTAGCAAAAGAAAACAATTGTACAAGCAGAGACAGCACTGATGTAATTACAAACTCAAAGAGTACTCATAACAGCGCTACCATCGCTATACGGGATGATAAAGCTGATGAGAGCATCACAACTGCTAAAACCAAATAACATAGTAAGTCTTATTGAAACACTGCAACTAGTACTTTATTACTTTCACAGTGCAGCATGTTATAAAGACTGATGCTACTTTAAAAAAGAATAACTTTCTTAACCGATTTTAGGTGGAGGTAGGCGCTTGTAGCTCTTCGATAAGTTATCGAGGATCAGCGCTTAATTAGGATTATGACAACACCGCAGAAAAACATTGTGAAAAATGCAGTGGCTCAGGAAGTTGTGAGCAAAGGATCAGCTATTGAGCACAAGAGCAAGAAGATCTCTCTAGTCTGGGTTGTGCCTGCTATTGCCATGATCCTAATGGCATTGCTGCTGTGGAATCATATGCTCAATATGGGCCCAGTTATTCAGATCACAACCAATAGTGCATCTGGTATTGAAGAGGGTAAAACTCTAGTTAAGATGCGTTCTGTAAACGTAGGTATGGTGACTGATGTAGTGCTCTCACCTGACTACAAAAAGACCATTTTGACTGTGCAGATGGACAAGAACACTGATGACCTCTTGCGCAAAGATACTGACTTTTGGGTCGTTAAGCCTCGTGTTGAAAGTGCTGGTATTTCAGGCTTAGATACAATTTTATCTGGTGCATATATTCAGCTTAGTATTGGAGAGTCCGCTGAATATGCCTCTGAGTTCGTTGCTTTAGATGATCCTCCAGTTAGACAAGATGGAGAGAATGGCATTTTGGTATCTTTATTCTCTAAAGATCCACTTCGTATTTCATCAGGTGATAATGTTTCCTTTAGAGGCTTTAATGTCGGTGTTGTTACTGAAAGTAAGCTCGATGTTGATAGTCAGCGCATTCATTACCGTGCATTCATTCGTGAGCCATATGATGCCTTAGTTAACCACAATACCAAGTTCTGGATTAGCTCCGGTGTTGAGTTTGAGCTCAGTCCTGCGGGTGCTTCTGTACGTACTGAGTCAATTGACAATTTAGTAACTGGCGGCATCTCTTTTGATAACTTCATCGATAATCAATCAGAGTCTGTCAGAGTTCCTAACGATACAGTCTTTGCTCTTTATAACAAGAGAGAGGATGCTCGTATCTCAGCATTAGGCGGCTCACTTTTGTACGTTGTGATGCTCGAGAACTCAATTTACAACATTAAACAAGGCTCATTGATTTACTATCGTGGCGTGAAGGTAGGTGAGGTTGTTAAATCACCATGGTTTGATGATAACTCAGAAGTCTTTACTGCTAAGGCCTTGCCTGTAATGATCGCTATCGATAGCGACTCTTTAAACCGTCATCATGTTACTGAGGCTTTAAACGGCTTGCTCAAGAAGAATAATTTGTGTGCGGGCGTCGGTTCTGCCAATCTCATCATAGCTAACAATCAGATTGAATTAAGCTCCAATGGTAAGGAAAAGTGTACTGTGCCTGACCATCTTAAGAAGATGCAGTATGTAGAGCGCAAGAACGGACTTCTGACATACAGAGGCATTAATGTTATTCCTATCAAGCCATCGCAGTCTCTTGATAATCAGCTCAACCAGCTTATGGAGAAGCTCAATGAGTTTGATGTAGCTGGCTTCTCTACCGAGCTGCAAAATAGCTTAAAGGCCTTTGCTGGTGCTATGGATGCATTTACTGAGAGTAATACTGCAGTTAAGCGTACCAATGTTATTGAGAAGCTCTCAGAGGCATTTGAGAATTTAAATAAGTCAGTAAAAGGCTATGGTCCAGATACTGATCTTTATAAGTCTATTGAGCATAACCTCCATAACATTGAGCAGATCTTGCAAGACATTTCACCTGTGGTAAGTGAGGCAGGTCAGAGTCCAAAGGCTCTTATCTTTGGCTCTCCAAATGACCCTATTCCAACCGCACCAAAGAAGTAGTGCCTAAAATAGGATCGTGTTATCTTAACAAGTTAAAAGGAGTGAGCTCTTTCTTCTTAGCAATTGGTAGTAGAAGGGGCTTATAACCAGTTATGAAGAAACTGAATCTTGTACTCACTAGTGCATTTTTAAGCACTGTGCTAACTGCCTGTGGCAATGTCTCTGATGTGAATTTTGAGCGCTATACCTTAACCCAGGATGTGCAGCCTGAGTCATACTTATCTACTCTCAATGTGAGCCTGCATTTAGCTCCAGTGCTTGATCAGGGTGGTGTAGTACTGCAGATCTCTGACGTATCGCTGCGTCCTGCGAAGAATCATCGCTATAGTGCGGATCTCGACAATGAGCTAAGAGTGATCTTTATTGATGAGTTAAGTAAGGCCTCCCTCAATAAGAAGTTTGTGAACTACCAATACAAGCTTTATGTACCAAAGTTTCAAGGCACTATTGATGGCAAAAGTATCGTAAGTGTCTCTTTGCAAATTATCGATCCTAAGAACGATCAAGTTATCTATACAGGCTCTCACTCATCTGAGAGTGATATTAGTGCAGATGGTTACGGCCCACTAGTAACAGCTTTAAAGGCTAATTACCTCAAGAGCGTTAACTACCTTATAGATGAGATGCGTAAGCTTAATCTAAAGTAGTTATCGCAAAACTACATTCTGTACACCACATCAATGCGCTCGCAAGCCTACCTAACAGTCACACCTTTTAATAGGCAAAACTAATAATAGAAGATCCACCCCTCATCGAGCGCATTAAATCCTTCCTAAGCATCATCGCATCTAAAGATCTCGCAAGCTAAAACCACTCTTTTCCATGCATCAGCTCTTCGTAGCACGATGAGCTTATCTGCAGCCAAGCTACAAGCCTTATCGCACATCACCCGTAAATGCCCTTTAGTCAGATGATCCTATGCTGGGTATAGCTAACCCATATTGCATAGTGCTCTCTTTATCCATGCCACCACCGCACTATCCACTCCATCCCATCGAGAACACTAACACCTGCTTACAGTGATCGCTGATGGGCCTGCCCCATACATTCCCCATCGCATTCTGCCTGCCTACCACCTACCTACCTACCTACCTACCTACCTACCTAACGCATTCACCATATCCATCCATCCATCCATCCATCCATCCATC
>NZ_AXWV01000117.1 GCF_000482845.1 Anaerobiospirillum succiniciproducens DSM 6400 | reverse complement strand
GCTGACGGTGCCAATGTTGAAGTTGTAAAAGACTCATTTGGTGATTCTACTAATGCTTTAGGCACAGTAAACATCAAGGATGGTGCTCAGCTTAATGTTAAGTCTGGCTCCGTATTTACAAATGACTTAAACGTTGGCAAGGGTGGTTATGTCTTTGCTTCCGGTGATGTAGTTGTTAAGAAAACCGCAACCATCATGGGTGACGTTGATGCAACTAACCTGACCTTATCAGGCACTGATACTGCAGGTGCAAAGGTTCAGCATGCTATTGCTGGCGGCGCAACTATTGATGCTGATAAGCTTACATTAGCTGCTAACAACACCTTAACCGTGGGTAAGGATGGCAAAGACACTTCATCTGCTAACGTATTTGTTGGTACTTTAGATCTTGCAAAGGATTCTATTCTGGTCGTTGATCCTGAGTACTCCGAGCCTG
Organism: Anaerobiospirillum succiniciproducens DSM 6400; assembly: GCF_000482845.1. Lineage (GTDB taxonomy): Bacteria > Pseudomonadota > Gammaproteobacteria > Enterobacterales > Succinivibrionaceae > Anaerobiospirillum > Anaerobiospirillum succiniciproducens. Next base: position 4,827 of record NZ_AXWV01000117.1, on the reverse strand, counting down.
CTGCTTTAGTAGTTGCTGAAAGCCTTGACACAACTAAAAAAGAGCATGATGCAGGTACCTTAAATGGTGGTGCTTACGTAGGCATGAACTCCGCTCTGGGTATCGGTTTTACCGAGGCTGAGTTTAATGATGTCATGGCATCTTACTTAGTTGATGGAAAGTTCGACCAGAATGGACTCAAGAACGCCTTAGTCCTCAACAAAGCTGTCACCATCGCTAATGGCAACGGTATCGTTGTAAACGCCGGTCTTAATGTTGCTGATGTTCAGAACAAGAATCCTACTGCTGATACATTAGAATTAGAGTCTGGCGCTGGCTTAATCATCACTGACAATGCATTCGGCGCTGATAAGTCACAGCCTGCTATTACTTTCGCTTCTGGCACTACTGCCCCAAATAACGTGAGTGCAACTGTTAAGGTTGCTGAAGGTGCAAAGATTAGCTTAGTTGGTGATATTACTGCTAAAGATACTGGCCTTAAGATCTTTGCAGCACAGGGTAATGGTAGTTCAGTAACCGCAAACGGTGCTTTAGTTGTTGAGGCTGCTGGTGGTCTGCTGTCATACACTATTGCCAATGGCTCTAATCTCCTAACAACACCTGTAACTCTTAAGCTTGATCCTGAGGTAGAGAAGCAGATTCGTAGCTTAGTATCCGCTCCTGTTGGTCAGCTGTTTGTTGACTATGCAAATGGTGAGTTCTCTAGTGGTTCTGGCGTAGGTTATGACTTTGTAGTTAATACTCTTACTGCTAAGCAATACGGTGCAATTGATGCTGCTGCTCATGCTGCAACTTACGCAGGTGCCCAGCAGGCAGCTGTAGCTGCAGTAACCACCATGGCTGATGCAATGTTTGGTCGTGTTGGTGCAGTTGGTGTAGAGGCTGCAACCATTTCTGCTACTGGCTCACAGGCTAACGGCGGTGTATGGTTAACCCCAATGTACAAGTCTGTTGATTCTGACGGCTTTAATGCAGAGGGCGTATCTTATGGCTCAGATGTTGATCTTGCTGGTGTAGCATTTGGTACCGATACTGTAAACGGCAACATGCGTTTTGGTGCTGTATTCAACATCGGTTCTGGTGATGCAGAAGGCAAGGGTCAGGGTAATGGCCTCAAGGACGAGTTTGACTACTACGGCTTTGGTATTTACTCAGCAATGGGCTTTGGTAACTTTGCTTTAGTTGGTGATGCTTCCATGACCGTAATCTCTCACGATGTTGAGGGCTTTGGTCTTTCTGGTAAGGCTGACACCAAGGCTGTTACTATGGGCTTAACTGGTCAGTACACCATCTCTACTGCTGCAGTTGATGTAACTCCACACTTAGGTGCTCGTTTTATCCGCCTTAACACCGACAGCTATGACTTAATGTCCTCTGATGGTGCTATCGCTACTACTGACTTTGATGTGCAGAACGTATTCTCCATCCCACTGGGTGTTACCTTATCTAAGGCATTTAGCACCAGCGGCTGGACTTTAGCTCCTAGCGCAGACTTAACTGTTGCCTTCAACACTGGCGACACTGAGGCTAAGTCACATACCCAGTTCAACAGCACTAAGCCAATGGCTGTTGCTATGAACACTGAGGTGCTTGATGAAGTTCAGTACGGCTTAACTGTTGGCTTAGGTGCTCAGAACGGTGCATTTGGTACCTCATTTGGTATCAACTACACTGGCTCTTCAAACACCGATAGCTTCGGCGTTAACGCACAGTGCCGCTACATGTTCTAATTTAGATGTAGCAAGTTACTTAATCTAAAGATCGTGCCAAAGGTTTTTAACTCCGGGGCACGCTTTATAAAGCGATCATGGCCGATGCAAGGGATAGTGCAGAGGTCGTGGTCGCTTTTGTCATTAAATGGGTATGATTTGGCGCGTTTTGAACCTGGATAAGGCTATGTGCCTGTAAATGAATTAAAAACGGCGCATCGAGTTCTATGTTAAACAGGACTAATCGTTATAGGAAATGAATAACAATGCAGTGAAGAGCCTCTTTAAGACACTTTTATGCTGCGACCAAACATTTGGTCTTACGCTTTATCCGATTAGTAAGGTTGTATATGCAGCAAATACACGTAGAACACGATAAATCTGCGGTTAATTGCAATGCATCAGCTCAAAAAGATTACCCAAATATAACTGTTTGAATATCTGGAGTGCCATGTCATAAGGTAACTACCATTCAAGCTTCAGGCCTTAATTGAGTGGTAATAATCCTGCATCTGCCTTGATTTATCACTGTATGTATAGTTAGTATACATGGGGGGGGGGCAAGCAAAAAACTGAGTGTTCATGTACTTTTCAAGGCAGTCGAAACACTCACATGGTTTCAGTATCTTACTGTCGATACAAGCTCAATAAGCTTATTAGATCCCTCCTTATCTGCATCTTTTAATATCAAATCATTAACTTGCTTTGCCCTTTAAAGCTTTATTTAGTTGTTTCTCAATGTACATGCTTGTACTAATAAAGCATGGACTGTATTAAGCATGCTCGAGATACAATATACATCACATGCTAAAGAAAGTTCATTAGGTAGAGGCACGTGTCTGTTGATGATGAGATAGGGACTGCCTATACTCTTTAAGTATTAGAACTCCTAATACAGCTCACAATACATCAAGGCTATCCTAGAGCCGCAAATGCATCATTACACCTGCCTTTTTAAGTGAGCTTCAGTTAAACAAACATCATTTCATAAATCAAACAAGATTTACTAATGAAGCAAACCAACAACGCCATTAAGTTCTTAATGGCTCAATACCGCGCTATATTCAAGAACGCCAACATCGCCATGGTCGCAGCTATCGCTGCTGCCGCCTTAGCCTCCGGCCAAGCCCAGGCTGCTAAAGGTGGTGCAACCTTTGATGATGCTAAGTTTGGCGCAGCCGATGCAAACGTGACTATCGATGGCACAACAACTGATAAAAGTCCTGCTGATAATGCTTACGGTACTTTAACAATTACTTCCGCTGCAAGCAGAGCAGAAAGCACTGAACCGCTTGAGATTAAAATTTCTGGTGGTGATGCACATACCATTAAAGGTGTCGCTGCAGGTGCTGACGCTACAGCTCAACCAGCTAAGCCTAATGTAAATCTTGGCAACACTGCTTTAGTTATTGAAACAGCTACAACAGCAAAACTAACTATTGGTGAGGTCGGCAATTCATCTGGCAAACCAGCCACTCCAGGTGCTGCAACAAATGTTACTTTAGGCAATATCACTGTTAACAAGGGTGAGCTTGATCTTGTTGCTGCTGATGATAAAAAGCTTGCTACTACAGTAAATGCAGCAAATGTAACTATTGGTAAAGGTCAAGGTGCTGGCGCAAATGATGCCGTTGTAAAGCTTGCTAAGCACTCATCCATTGCAGCAACAGCATTAACTGTTAAAGAAGGTGCTGCAGTAACTGTTTCTGGTGGCGCATCTTTAACTGCTGGCACAGTTACAATAGAAAAGGGCACTATCAATCTTGGCACTGACCAAGAGAATGCCGCAGCAGTATTTGGCAGCACAGCAGGTAATACCCAGCTTAAAGATGGTACTGTAGAAGTGGCCTCTGGTGGTAAAGGTGAGCTTAAGGGTGCTATTGAGTTGGCTGGCGGTACCCTTTCTAACTCTGGCGCCATGACTGTAACCGATGCCTTCACATCTACTGGCGGCACAATTAAGAACAACGCAGCTACAAATACAATCACCTTTAAGGGTGGCGTAACCACTGGTGAAAAGACCGTAATCAACAACACTGGCTCTATCGTTTTAGAGGGTGGTGAAAGCACTATCGCATTAAGTGGTACCTCTACAATTGATGCTGGCTCATCAGTTGTTCTCAATAAGAATGCCGTCCTGAATGTAAGCTCTGAAGTTTTAAACAAATTAGTAACTGGCGAGTTAAAGTCATCTCAGGGTAATAGCGGTACTGTTGTAATTACAGGCGTGCAAGATACTTTAGATCTTTCTGCCAGTGACAAAATCCTGTCTGGTACTGGTGCTACTATCGGCACAATGAACGCCAAGATTACTGGCGGTGACGGTTCCCTTACACTTAAGGTAGGTAATGCTAAGTTCCATTCAGGCGATACTATTACTTTAAATGCAGGTGTTACTTTAGCCGCTGATACCTTGGCCTTAGGCGCAACTGGTGACGGTGCCGTTACTGTAAAGAATGGCGGAATCTCGATTGCTTCAAACCTTAACACCTCAGCTACCAAGGATCTCAAGCTTGAGGGTGGTACTACTTTAACCTTGGCTGGCTCAGGCAATACTTTAGGCGTTAAGAGCATCGTTGTGGGAACAGCAGATGCCGGCGGCTCAAAGGCAACATTAAATGTTGATAAGGGCCAATGGTCTGTTAAGTCATTAACAGTTACTTCTGGTTCAGCAAACGTTAACAACTCAGGAACTAAGCTGACCATTACTGATTCCTTAACAACAACTAATGAAAATGGCAAGTTAGCGATTGATGGTGCAACTGTCGATGCTAAGGGTGTTACAACTTTAAGCCTGGGTGCAAACGGTGCCTCAATTACCAATGCAGGTAAGTTAATCCTGAGCTCTGACATGGTTGTTAAGGCCGCTGATTCTACCTTAATCACTGATAAGTACGACAAGAATGCTGTTCAGGGCACTACCGATGCACAGATTAGCTTACTCGACAAGAGTGGCAATGCCATCTCTATGACTCTTGAAAAGTTCAAGCAGTTCCGTACTGATACTGGCTTCAAGGGTCTCTTTGATATCAAGCTGTCAGATAAGCCTACAACCCGGCCACAGATGGGCTTAGGTGGTGCTGGTGGTGTAGTTGCAGGCGTAACCAACGGCTACGAG
>NZ_AXWV01000116.1 GCF_000482845.1 Anaerobiospirillum succiniciproducens DSM 6400 | reverse complement strand
AGGCACTCATCCTCGGTAAGAAAAATCATGTACACCACAAATGCCATCGAAGCGACAAACAGTAGTTTTCGTGAGGTGGTGAAAAAAGGCGTATTCGGAGGTATGAAAAGTGTGATATCCATGCTATTGCTTCGCTACACATACCATCTCAAGCCAAAGTGGGATAAAAGAGCAGTTAGCAACTGGCCTTCAGTTCGCTGTGAACTTTTAGCCAATCCAATAACTGCAGATATAGCAGCGAAGTACTTTAAGAGGTAAAAGAGAACCTCAATCTCTTTGTTGGGGGGACTCTATTGAAAAAAAAGTACACATAATTCTTGACTCTCCCGATAGTTATATTAATGTGTTCTAAGATCTAATAAGAGTATGGTTAGAGGCTAAATCAACAAGCTAAGTTAACACTTACACATGTACTTTGTATGCCTTACTCTTTATGTGCTTTATTAGTTACTAAATGGTGAGATTAAGGCTTTGCATTTGTGCTTTTTAACAACTAGCAAGCAAAGCTAAGCATATTCGTAAGTTATCAAGTGTAAAAATCTCTTGTATTGTGCTTTGCATGCGTATGGACGCATACAAATGTGCTAATCTAGCCACTGAGTTTTAGAGAATATGTTAATAATAAATCTCTAACATCATGGTACCGTGCACATAACACCGAGGTATGCCTTGTTAATCCGCAAAACACACGAAGATGATCTGCCATACTTAGACGCTATTTTCGATACCTGCAGAGCCTACATGGTCGAACAAGGTAACCCAACTCAATGGGATAGCAATTATCCAACTTCTAAGGTTGTAGCCGAAGACATTAAAAACGGCACTGGCTACGTTTGCGTCAAAGAGATCACCAACGAGATTTTAGCAACCTTCTGTGTCGGTGATTATGAGGCTGAATACGAGCACTTACGTGACGGCAAATGGAGTGCTGATCGCCCATATACTGTTATTCATCGTATGGCATCACTGCCAGGCTCTGGTGCAGGTCAGTTTATCTTTAACCAGCTCATGCAAGAGCATGAATACATCCGTATCGATACCCATGCAGATAACTGCACCATGCTGCATATTCTGCAAAAGCTAGGCTTTCGCTACTGCGGACTAGTAACCTACGAAGGTTATGGTGATCGCGTTTGCTTTGACTACTTACGCGACGACAAATAAGCAAGATCACCGCTCAATTCAACAGATACATATTGGGGAAGAACATGTTACAGATTAGAGAAGTAGCTCAGTCTGACTTTGAGCGCATTGATGAGCTTTACGATCAAGCACGCGCCTTTATGTTTAGCTACGGCAATACCACTCAGTGGACTAATGGCTTCCCAAACAGTTCAACCTTAATTCCAGCCATGGAAAAGCATCAGGCTTTCGTCTGCTTCGATGATGAAAAAGACAATAAAGTAGTTGGCGTCTTTGTGCTTGCTGACGATGAGCCTGTCTATACTCAAGATACAGTTAAGTGGACTATTGACGCTCCATACGTTGTAATCCACCGTCTTGCCTCAGAGCCTGGATCTGGCGCTGGTCAATTCATCTTCCGTCATGTAATGGAAAACTACCCATACATCCGTGTGGACACTGGTGAGAGTAATAAGCCTATGCTCCACCTGATGGACAAATTAGGCTTTAAGTACACTGGCACTGTTTTTTATGACCGTCCAGGCGGTGGCATCCGCGTAGCTTACGACTACGTACGCCCATAAGCACACACGATAGCTGCCTTTTTTATATAAGCTACGGCCCAGCGCCGTAGCCTATCCACCTAATCTGCAGCGCCGAGCTGCCCCTTCTTCTTGATCAAACTAATCTGCAGCGCCGCAGCCATCTCTTCTTGGTCCAACTAATCTGCCGCACCCTGCCATCTCATCTCACTCAGACTAATCTGCAGCACCCTGCCTTCTCATCTCACTCAGACTAATTCTTTAGCAGCTGCTCTACAATTTCTTTGCTTAGGTAAAATCCACTAATTTGTGGCGATCTTTCCTTGCTTGCGCAAAATACAAAACCCACCGAGCCCGCTCAGTTTAATTTGATCTTAAAAGCTATACATTCATTCTGCCTTTAGTCTTGCACTGGGACTAGCGTACAACAAAAGCTTGGCAGCTGTGAGTTGATCTTGCTACTTTCACTGGCAACGGCAGACGCGAACGTATGGAATATCGATAATACGATCATCAACTGGGTAGCCGATGCGCTCATAAGTAATCGGAATATCGTTTAAATATAGATTAGCAATACGCATGGCGACATCTGCAACAGCATTTGCGTCATTGTACACAGAGCCTAGCATGGTGCCGCGCTCAACCGCATCGATTGCCTCAGGCAATGCATCAATGCCCACTACAGGAATATAAGGCACTTTTGGCATGGTTGCCCTCATAGCTTTAGGATTACTGTTATTAGCCTCAGGCACATTAACTCCGCGCGGGATGTTATAGCCAAACTTATACAGGGCATGAATAACTCCTAAAGCCATAGCATCATTATTAGAGACAATCAGCTCAATGCTCTCAGGTGACAAACTATTCATGATATATGTCATCTTGCTTTGAGCTTTAGCTGCGTCCCAATGCGCATACACAGAATCAATTGCCTTGAGCTTATATTGAGAGTCGCGCATAGTATTAATAAATGAATTGGTACGTATAGCAGTGTCGTGATGCGCTGGATCTCCTTGGAAGATCAGATAGTTGATCTTGCCATCTTTATTTTTATCAGCTTCTGGATGGGTTTTAAGGTAGCTAATTACTATTTGAGCTTGGATCTTACCTGCTTCCTGTGCATTTGAACTGACAAACCATGCTTTATCAAAAGAGCTAAAGTTGGTCATATCTGGATTGCGGTTAAAAAAGATAATTGGAGTGTCGTGATCTTTTGCTAGCTCAAGCAGTACATGTGCAGTCTCTGTATCCACAGGATTGACTAAGATTGGATGATGGTTACTCTGAGTTTCTAGAACTTTCTTAACCTGCTCTATCTGAGTCTTGGCATCAACATTAGCATCATGCTGACGCAATCTAATACGCTTAGAAATGGCAGTATTTTGCAGCTCAACACTTAGTTGACTCAAAAACAAGTCATTGAGCGTATAGTAAAAGACATTAATCTCATTCTTTGCAGCATGAGCAGTGCTTGTAAAGAAACTTATGGCACATGCTAACGCTATTGCGCCTTTCTTAAAATAATCCATAGCTCACTCCTCTATTCCATCATTATACGCATAAGCAATGGCATAATGGATCCCATCTGAACTTGACCACATAGACTATGATCTATAAATACATTCTGTACAGTTGTCATAGTGACATTGAGCTGTAATAAATTATAGACAAATTTATAGAAAGCTACAGTTTGTACTAAGCATTGACTGCACTTGGCCACTATAAGAACGACGAGCTTACTGTATCTCGATAAGAACGATGAGCTTGCTGTAGATCGATAAGAACGACGAGCTTGGTGTAGCTACATAACAAGGCAAGGCTTGCGCTAGCGCATAACAACGCTACGCTGGCTTAATAGAATGCATAAGAGCAAGGTAACTTTTATCTTAATGGTATGCAGAGGCGCAAGGCAACTTTAAGGTTAATAGTTAAATTCATTGCATACCAAGTTTGAATTAACTGCTTCACCTTTGATCTCAAAGGGTTCAGATATCGACAAAGTTTTGTTTGACTCTACAGTGGTACGTATAATGTAGATAGTTTTCATTATGCACAAAGAGGCGGCCATGTCACTTAACAGCACTAGCGATAATCAATCATGTGAGCGTGAAATCTATATTGGCCTCATGAGTGGTACTAGTATTGACTCTCTTGAAGCAGCCATGCTTTTTGTTAGCACTAAAGATCATGAGATCTGCGATCTTAGCATTGGTAAAGTGGTCTCATATGAGTGGTTAAGTGACGAAAAAGAACTACTGCATGGACTGTGCGATCCTCATAGTCGTTTTAACAATATACAAAGCCAAGCTCAAGGTGCACAGCTTATTTCTCAGCGCAGTGCTCAATTAGTCAATGATTTACTTCAGATCACAGGCTATAGCGCATCTGATATTGTAGCGATCGGATCGCATGGCCAGACTATCTTTCATCAGCCTGAAAAATCTATTAGCGTCCAAATTGACAATGGACCAAATCTAGCCGCTCTTACTGGCATCGATGCGATCGTGAACTTTAGAGCTGCAGATCTTGCTGCTGGCGGTCAAGGTGCACCGCTTGCTCAAATCTTTCACTCAGCTCTCTTTGGTAAAAACAATCGCCCTGTTTTCATGCTCAATTTAGGCGGCATTGCTAATATCACCGCTTTAGATGCAAAAGGTAATATCATTGCTGCCTTCGATACGGGTCCTGCCAATACGCTCATTGATCTTATGTGTCGCGAGGCTTTTAATGAGCCATATGACAAAGACGGTAACTACGCCCGCTCAGGTAAAGTAAATGAGCTTTTACTCAACGCCATGCTCACTCACGAGTACTTTGCTACTCCATATCCAAAATCAACAGGTCGAGAGCTCTTTAATGCTGAGTTTTTAAAACGTTTTGATGCTCTTCCTGACTTTAATAACTCATCTCGAGAGGACATCCTCAACTTACTTGCAACCTTAACTGAGCTTACTGCCCGTACCGTGCTTGATGGCATCAAACAAGTAGTCACTAGTATTAACTCCACAGCAAAGAGCAATGCTCACAGTGATGCCCCATCCTATACTTTAGATACTTGTGAGCTTATAGTGGCCGGCGGTGGTGCTGACAATGGCTATATGATGGAGCGTTTTAAAGTACTAGCTGATGCAATGGGTCTTAAGCTCTCCATTAGCAGCATTAAGCAACAAGGTATTGCCCCACAATCTCTTGAACCTGCTGCCTTTGCCTATTTTGCAGCTTTATGTACTCATGGTATTCAAGTAAACCTCAACAGCAGTACAGGTGCAAAAGCTCCCTCCATCTTAGGCTGCATTTGTCCAAGTATAAATGGCCACTTTGTGCGCTCACTCAGAGCTAAATAGCCAAGAGTAGAGCGCTAGATAATAGACAAGTTGCATTAACTGTGCTTTATCTTTCCCCGCTTGTCTGTGCACTGCGATCGAGCTTAACTTGTGATCTTGAGGATTTTGTTTTGCACACTGTCCTTAACCTAAGTATTTTTAGCTAAACTTGTAGCGCTGTTTTATAACAGCTAATGCGAGCAAAAGATCAGTAGCTTACTATGCTTAATTAGCAAGCTTAGTAATGCCCAAGCCTTTAATTGGCAGTGTAATACTTAAAAAGGTTGCATAGCTTATTTTAAAACTTAGGCTTAGTCCTCTAGTTATTGTCTATGTTTAAGACTATGCGCCGTAATTGGGATTTCCAACAC
>NZ_AXWV01000115.1 GCF_000482845.1 Anaerobiospirillum succiniciproducens DSM 6400 | reverse complement strand
GTACTGACCGGTTACGCCCATGGTTAAAGCGGTAGTATCTGCTTCACCCTTGAGGTCTAAACCAGTAACGTCGTGAGAAACAACAGTTACGGATGCGTCACCAACTAAAGCAAAGCTGCCAACACCCATTGCTGAGTAAACACCAAAGCCATAGTAGTTAAACTCGTCCTTTAAGCCGTTACCGTTGCCCTTACCTTCAGCATCACCAGAACCGATGTTGAATACAGCACCAAAACGCATGTTGCCGTTTACAGTATCAGCACCGAATGCTACGCCAGAGAGGTCAACGTCAGATCCGTAAGAAGCACCTTGAGCATTGAAGCCGTCGGAGTCTACAGACTTGTACATTGGAGTTAACCATACACCGCCATTAGCCTGTGAACCGGTTGCAGAAATTGAGGCAGCCTCAACACCAACAGCGCCAACACGACCAAACATTGCGTCAGCCATGGTGGTTACGGAAGCAACAGCAGCCTGCTGAGCACCAGCATAAGTTGCAGCGTGAGCAGCAGCGTCAGCAACTACACCATTTTCAGCCTTAGCTAAGCTATCGATTAACTGATAGCCTGCCTCAGTGCTAAAAGCAAACTTGGTACCGTCGAGCATGTCTAACATGAACTGCTTAACAGGAGTGCTTGCGCCAGCAAATGCAGAAGCGAGCTTAGTCTCGTCCTGAGTTAAGTTAATATCAAGCTTGCCGCCATTCCAGGTACCCTCAAGCAGATTGCTACCGCCTACAGATACGGTAAATTTCTCAAGAGCTGTAGTTTGATCGGTAAAGCCGCTTAAGATTTCTAACTCGTTGTCGGCACCATTGAAAGCACCAACTAATACGAGCTTAGCACCTTCAGCAATAGTTGCTGTACCATTTGAGTTATGGGCAGTAATTGCAGGGCTGGTCTTCTTACCAGTTACAGGGTCGATACCCAATGCCTTGTCAGTAATTACTAAAGCTGAACCAGCATCCACTTTCAGAGTATTTTTTGCTGCGGTAGCGTCGCTAGTACCCACATAGATACCGCCATCAGCAGTAAACTTAATAGCCTTGTTGAGCACTACTGCATTTGAAGAAACAACAGCATCAGCATCAGGCGGAGTGACAGCTGAGCGAGCGCCTTGACCAGGACCTGACTCTGATCGAGTAGGTTCAGTGAAGCTGCCGTTCTTAACTAAGGAGCCTAATACAGCGTCAACTTCAGCCTTGGTGTCAAAGCCTACTGCGAATAAAGCATTGTGGCCGACATTTACAAGACCATCTAAGGTATCACCTGAGCCAGTGCTTAATGTATTTGCAATTACAGATGCGTATTGATCATTGTATACAGGATCGATGTTCAGGGTGGCCTTGTTTAGAACGAGCTTGCCAGCCATTACTGATGCTGTGCCATTCTCAACATCTTGACCTACACTGATCGTGCCACTTGCAGTGCCAGTTAAGGTCTCAACGACTACATTTGCACCACCTGCAATCTTGTGCTCACCAGTACCTGATAAAGTCAGTGTCTTAGCATTCAGAGTGCCGCCATCGATGTTTGCAACATTAGTTTTGCCTTCACCGATGGTTACATCGTGACCAGTAGCATTTAAGGATGAGCCTGCCTTTAAGTTGAGTGCATAGGCTGTGATATTACCAGAGCCATCATTCGCATTAACGGTAAGTGATGAGTTAGTTGCAACCTCGATCTTGCCAACAGCATTTGCATCACCAATAGCACCTTGTACTACAACAGCACTTGGCCTGCCATAAGCAGCTGAGCCAATCAGCAAGCTACCTGAACCAGCTGCCTGTGCAGTGATATCGCCAATAGAACCAGCACCGTTCAGGGTAGCACTAGCAGCAGCACCTGAAAGCTGGAGACCACCAACCTTCGTGCCATCGCTATTCTGAACAAACTTGCCACCGCCAGTACCAGCATTAGATAAAATCAAGCTTTTATTTTTTACAACACCAGTATCATCAGCTTCATTCAGCTTAATGCTACCTGCAGCCACGCTCTTGTTGATGTTGTTATCAGTATCCATAACCACCTGGGTATTGTCATATACACCCAGAATAGTCATGTCGTCACCAGCATTAGAGAAGTCTACAGTCGTATCTTGTGATGGAGTAATAGTGCTATTACCACCAAACTGTATAAAGCCCTCATAACCTAACTTTGTCTTGAGATCTTTTGCTAAAGCAGCAGAAACAGTGCCCGCATTCATGATCTCAAGAACGCCAGTGCCGTCGGTAGCAAGGGAGTTCTTAACAACCTTGTTCTTAGTTGTATCAGCAGTAAGGGTTGCCTCATTACCTGAAGCGGTAAATAACTGATCCTTAGCAATAGAGAGCTTAGAGCCAGTATTTAAAGCAGCACCGCTTTCAGCAAGCTGAACCTTACCAGCAGTTACGTCTAAGGTAGAGCTGGTTAAAGTGAGCTTGTTATCGTTGTTCTTAGTGGTTAAAACTGCATTTTTCTGTAAGGTTACAGTGGCCTTTTCAATGCTGGCGTTACCAGAGTGCATGGAAAGTGAAGGGATGCTCCAAGCACCATTCTTGATATTAAGAGTACCTGATGTTGAACCCTCGCCTACAGTAATAGACTTGGCAGTAACGCTACCACTTGCACCATCAAGATTTAAAGTACCTTTAGAAGAAAGAAGGATACCCTGTTCTGCCTTAGCATGAGTAAGGGCAGAGCCTACAGTGATCTCACCAGCCTTTACAGCAAAATTTGTATTTGAGTCAGTCTTGCCAACAGTCAGTTTATCAAACTTGGCCTTAACACTCTTGAAATCTGAGCCAGCATCAAAAAGATCAGATGCTAACTTAGCATTCTTGCCCTCAATGGCGATATTTACTTGAGCGCCAGACTTTGTAGCTTTTAATGCGTTATCTTTATCAATGCCACCTGTATCTGCTTTGAAGAGACCTGAACCAACCAGATCAAGTTCATCAGTACCTGTAGCCTTAATAGTTAAGGTTGCAACTTCTTGGTCAGTACCAGCAAAAGTAACCTTTCTAGTATCTTTGAATAACTGGGTGTTAAATGCATCAGCACCAACTGACAGTTCAACAGAGCGGTTATTGCCCAATGTGCCTAAGTCAATGGTACCGCCATTAGTTAAAGTATCAGCAGCAAAAGTAAGCTTGGTTGCCTTATCAAAAGTTAAAGTACCAGTACCGTTTGATAATTTACCGTTCTGAACATCAACTTCATTTGAAGAAATATTGAAGTCCTTATTTTCTTTTACAGTTACTGAGCCGCCATTAACAGTGAGCTTGGTGCCGGCAATAGCTGAGTTTGTAGTATTATCGCCTACACCTACTGCTGTGCCAGTACCTACAGTAATCTCAGAAGTAGCGCCGCCTAATACACCACCTTGTTTGATGGTAACTGCAACACTTTCACCACCAAGATTTATATTAGTTGCTTCTAATGCTGACGTATCAGTTCCGTGGCCACCAATCTCAATAGTTCCGTTAGTTGATGTAAATGCGTTAATCTTTACATCTGCTGCTTGGGTAGCATTACCAACAACAAGCTTACCGCCAGTTTGAGTAATCTTACCATCCGTGCCATTCATTTCGAAACTAGTCTTAGCGGTTGGACCGCCAACAAAAGTTAAAGTTTCGCCTTTGAGATTAATGGTAAAACCATTAGCATTTTTGTCTGTAGCACCTGTACCAGTAATAGTGGTGTTTGTAGCTACATTTTCATCACTTGTCAGGGTTGTCCAATTGGTTGTAGCAGCCTGAGCCTGACCTGCTGCTAAAGCTGCAGCTGCCATAGCAGCTACCATAGCAATGTTTGCGTTCTTGAAGATTGCGCGATATTGAGCCATTAAAAACTTAATGGCGTTATTGGTTTGCTTCATTCTTTGTAAGCTTAATTAAACCGAATGGGTTTGCGATTTGGAGGCTTGACTGCATATTCTTTAAGGATGGCATCATATGCGTTTGTTTGATGATGCCTGTGCAGAACAAATCGCTTTTGAATATGTTTGTTTGCCGCCTATACCGACTTATATGGTCAGAACATAGTGAATATATGCTAGAGAAGACTATGCGTAACTTTAGGAGGGAGGTCAATTCATCAAAACGTGTAGATTAGCGCTGCATTCGGCTTTACGGCCTGAAAACTCGGCAATCTATAGTCCCTATGTTTTAGTGCATGATGTCTTGCTTTTGAGCGGTAACTTCAATGCACACTTAGGTTGAGAGTATTGACCAGTCTGCTTCTAGCTTTTCACTCTTTCACAAGTGTTTTGTGACTGTCTTGCTGTAGGATTTTGCAATATAGACATAGCTTATGCTTTAGACTGGCGCATCAGAACTATTTCACCCCCCCCCCCTAGCATATTTTTTATACTTATTTGTTATAAATTTGCTTAAAAATAACGTATGAAGTGCCCCTTTTTAACAAACTATATTTACTTTTGACGAATAATTTTGCTTATGAATGACATTGATTGACAACAATATTACAAGTTCTGTGCTCAAACTTACTGCAGCGTAATGTAAGTCTATCGAACTATCCACCATCTGCGAATACATGATTATGTCTTGCCGTGAAGCTGAAGGTGAAATGACCTAAGAGCATATTATGATCTCAGCTGTGATGCTAAGCGTTTTCTGGGCATAAGCCAGATTGCCACTATTCAATACTGTAGCGGAACAAGCAATTTAAGATGGTGAAAGCTTTGCTTTCGTTTGTTCTACAATAGCGTTGCAAGGCCGCAGCCAATCACTCACGATACACAAATCCATCTCTAATTGAGTAGAGCTATAAATAGGCGCATTAACCTATCCAACATCATAAACAATCTAGATAAGTACCTAATCATCATCTGCTTAACTGTTGTCACACTATCTGCGCTGAACCAAGGGTATCTGTACTAACATTCTATACTCAAAACTGTCTCTCATGACCGTTTAGTGATTCGCTTCTATATTCGCCTATCACCCTAGTTAACTACTAATTTCTCTAGCCATAAACTTAGGTCATAAGTTAACTCATGGATTGACTTGACTGTTGAGTCAACTGTTAAGTCAACACCTATCACTAGTAGTATTAGCTCAGTAAAACCCGATAAATATCTGATTTAAAAGCTGTCGTAATGCATGTCAAATAGTTGAGTCGATAGTTAAGTCAACTGTTGAGTCTACTGTTGACTCAACACTTAACCCAACAGCTGTTGGTGATGTAGTAAACGCTTTTACTTCATCTACAGTCATCTGGAATAGTACTAAGGCTTACGTATCGATGAGCCCTTAGTCACCAAGCGCAGGATGCACTCAACAGCCTCCTACTTATTGCTCTTAATACCTGCATTCACTTTGACCTTACTCATCAGTAGATAGACGAACACAAGACCTTAGAAAACGGCGTCGATTAGACTCCGCTGTTCAGGTTATAACAAGGTAGTAACTAGCTGTATGAATGCAATGTGAGTTCATGGTTTGCTATGAGCTTTTCTTAGACAATGGCTAAACAGGCATTAATGCATACCATGCCAATCCATCCATCAGGATTGCAAGCAGTCTATGTATTGGTCTCTTATGCATTCACTCGCATGCTTGGCTCGGTACTTGGTCGATTTTAGGGAGTGGCTTATATAAGGCTTTTGCTATATGATTTTGACCATGGTTCTACATGATCCGGACATGTAGTTTTCTATTA
>NZ_AXWV01000114.1 GCF_000482845.1 Anaerobiospirillum succiniciproducens DSM 6400 | reverse complement strand
AAAAGATGGAGCGCCAGAGATTAGCTAGCTAGCTTAAAACAAATAAGCCTACGCCCTATACAGAGGTATAGAGCGTAGGCATACACAAACTAAGCTTAATATCACAACATGTGACTACATGGCTGAATGGATATATCTATTCGGTTAGGGATCCTATTGTCTTTTTTCAGTGTTCTCGAGACAGATTCTTGATTTTTGAATGGTTTCGATTGATTTTAAAAGATGATTCGGTATACCGTTAACTTATGAGGCTTGCGTAATAGAAAACTACATGTCCGGATCATGTAGAACCATGGTCAAAATCATATAGCAAAAGCCTTATATAAGCCACTCCCTAAAATCGACCAAGTACTTAGGCACTAAATAATAGCGACTAAGGAGCTTGCAGTTAAATAATTAGAACTTGAAGCCGTTCATGATCTTCATGAGGCGATCAACTTCTTTTGAGGTGTTGCTAATAACAACCTGGTTCTCGTTAGCAATCTGAGCAACATCACGTGAGGTATTAGTAAGATCCTGCATGTTAGCTGAGATCTCATTACTTGCAGTGGACTGCTCTTCAGCTGAGGCTGCGATCTGCTCGATCTGAGCATTTACATCCTTAACGTGAGAAGCGATCTCATTAAATACAGTCTCAAGACCTGTTGCGTTCTGAGCAAGGTTATCCATACCAGTTACAGCACGCTCCATGGATACAGTAGCATCGTTAGCTACACTCTCCATGCCCTTAACCTTAGAGGAAATCTCGCCAGTTGAGGAGCTAGTACGTGATGCCAGGGCACGAACTTCGTCAGCAACCACAGCAAAGCCACGACCTGCCTCACCAGCGCGGGCTGCCTCAATTGCAGCGTTCAGAGCTAATAAGTTGGTCTGAGCTGCAATCTCATCAATGGTGTTAACGATTGAGTTAATAGAACGAGACTGATTGATCATAGCCTCGATCTGCTTATTGTTAGTCTTAGACTGCTCGGACTGCTCAATAATGGCGTCAATCGACTCCTTAGCAGTGTGCATACCTTCGTTAGTCTTATCAGTAGACTTACGAGCTAAATCAGCTGCTGCCTCACAATTTGCAGCAATCTCGTGAGTGGTAGCAACCATCTCATTAGCTGCAGCTGCAATGGTAATAGCACGGTTTTCTGAGTCGTTAGCATGATGAGTTAAACGCTCAGTTGCTTCACTAGCATTCTTCATTTCTCGATCGATGTTGCGGCCGATCTCAACGAGCTTGTACATAACAGATGACTGTTGATGACGTAAAGCCTCTAAGGTGCGACCAAGCTTACCGATCTCATCTTCATATGGAAGATCGACTTTATTAGAGAAGTCCTGCTTTTCCATATGACGCATGCTTTCCATGATTACGTCTAAAGCATTAGTAATGTAACGAGCGGAGAAAGTTGCAATCATTAATGAAAGCACAATGGCAAGTACAGTAATGGAAGAAACTAAGATGAGCGGACGTGAGTCTGCTGACTTATCCACTGCATCATTAACTTCCTTGAACATGCCATTACGCATATAGTTCAGCTCGGCAAAGATGGAGTCAACCAAAGGCTGAATCTTGCTTCTGTAAACAGTTAATGCGCCTGCAGCATCACCTGCTTCAACACGAGGTACTAACTCACGCTCAAAATTTTGTTCAAACTCAGCTACATACTCTTTTAAGCGACGAGCAGCATCATGGTATACAGCGGCTTTATAATTTGAAACTTTAGAACTAAAAGGCTCAGCGACAGCTGTTAACTCACGATGAATTTCTTCTGTATTACCAAACTGCATTGCAGCAATATATGAGACGATTAAAACTTCGATCTCATATGCTGTGGTGTGAATATCATCAACAACACCATAACGATTGTTCAGAGTATTGTGAACATCGGTTGCAATAGCCTGATTACCTCTTAAAGAGTACAGAGATACAGAAGTGATGATTAAAGTAAGAAATATTAGGACACAGAAGTTGAATAACAACTTTGTTTTAATTGCCAGTTTATAGTACCAATCCATGGCTCTCTCCCTGACAGCACCTGTTTTGCTTTAACCTAAAGCATCACCATACAACCTAAGGTTGAGAGTTAAACAGACTGCTGTGCCGCACTCTTAAATAAAGAATCGGCTTGTTTGCTGATAAATCTATTAATGCCTCACACTTAAGGCTTGCAGCTAATGCGCTAAAGATAAGTGTTTAGTTAAAACTTTAGTGAAAACACAAACTGACAAACTTGCTGCCATAAAAAACAGTTAGCTTGACTGCCATATAATATGTTTAACTAAAGAAAGTTACTGTGACACAATTTACACTGCGACAATAAAGCTACAAATTTTTCACCAATGATATGAACTATGTCACACCAATAAGCTTGTAGTCTTAACATTTAGTTGTATAGCACTGTTTCTTTATTGAGAACTTGCTAAATATTTAGCAGGCTCTGTACATCAGCCTCATGATTAGCACATCTAATGCCTTATCCATGCCGCTAAGCCCACCCAGGTACTATTGTCTTAATTCAAAAATCGCCAAAATAACGTTCTATAAGTAGCGCGTTATCAAGAGATTGAATTAAACAACATTGGGCCTATCGCCATCTCATCTAAAGATGTATGTCACAGTCCAATAAAGCCGTGATCCAAGACATCAGAGAGTTACCACCGCAATTTAGTGCAAGTTAGGTAACTACATATTGCATAATCTAACCATTATGCCTTGAAAAGGCTATGTAAAGCATCAAGAAACACAAGCGAATTAACACAAATTGTATCGAAGTTGTTAACATTGCATTTCTTGCTTGTATTACAAGAGTGATCATTTGAAGCAAAATCTTACACTTCGTACAAAGCTGATGCCTATGAACTTCCTATCTATGCACTAGATATAACAAAACTTCTAGTAGTACTGGTCTAAATAAAAACCTAATGCAAGCCCCCAACACCTCTCACTTAGCTAAATACATAAGCTATAGCTTGAGACTTTCCCATAACACTATCGCTGCCAATTACGAGCTGTAACTGGTCATACCAAGCTAAAAGTAATGGTTTGCTATCAAGCATATACGCCTCGACAAAATTAAAGATCACTGACAAAACAAGATACGCAAGGGTAAAGATAAAAGAGAGATTGCAAATCAAAGAGCGGTTCTGAGGGTGATTTGAAGAGGTAGTCTTGAGAGGACTATAAGAGGAAGTCGTGGAAGACTCATAATAGAAAGGCTATTGGAGCTTGGAACCATGGCATTAAGTTAACAACGCCATGGTCCAGGCTTCAATCTTTTGCTTGTGCCTAGAGGAGATTTTAGGCACTAGACTGTTTTATGTGTGATTAGATAACACCCTGAGCGATCATTGCATCAGCAACCTTACGGAAGCCAGCAATGTTAGCACCTAATACGAGGTTGCCCTGTGCGCCGAACTCCTTGGCGGTCTCAGATGCATTGTTGTAGATGTTGATCATGATGTCGTGGAGCTTCTTGTCAACAACTTCAAATGGCCATGCGGTCATAGAAGCATTCTGCTCCATCTCTAACTGAGAGGTAGCAACACCACCTGCGTTAGCAGCCTTAGCAGGGCCGTAGCAAATACCAGCTGCTAAAAATGCGTTAATTGCATCGATAGTAGATGGCATGTTAGCGCCTTCAGCAACACACTTACAGCCGTTAGCTAATAAGGTCTTAGCGTCTTCTAAGAAGAGCTCGTTCTGGGTTGCGCATGGGAAAGCAGCGTCACATGGAACGGTCCATACGAAGTGCTTGCCCTCTGGGTACTCTGATACAGGAACGTACTTAGCAGTTGGAACTAACTCAACATAACGAGTTAATGAAGCACGCTCAACTTCCTTAACCTGCTTTAATACATCAACCTTAATACCATCTGGATCGTAGACAGAACCACGTGAGTCAGATACGGTAACTGGCTTTGCACCCTTTTGGTATAACTTCTCACAACAGTAAATAGCAACGTTACCAGCACCTGAAACGGTAGCAACCTTGCCCTCTAAAGAATCACCACGATCCTTTAACATTTCCTGAGCAAAGTAAACGGTACCGTAACCAGTTGCTTCAGTACGTGCTAAGGAACCACCGTAGTTGAGGCCCTTACCAGTTAAAACACCCTCATAAGAGGTGGTGAGGCGCTTGAAAGTGCCGTATAAGTAACCGATCTCACGACCACCAACACCGATGTCGCCAGCTGGAACGTCAATGGTTGCACCAATGTAGCGGTGTAACTGAACCATGAAGGCCTGGCAGAAGCGCATGATCTCATTGTCGGACTTGCCCTTAGGATCGAAGTCTGAACCACCCTTAGCGCCGCCAATTGGAGTACCAGTTAAGGAGTTCTTGAAGATCTGCTCGAAGCCTAAGAACTTTAAAACACCCTCATTCACAGATGGGTGGAAACGTAAGCCGCCCTTGTAAGGACCGATTGCGGAGTTGAACTGTACGCGGTAGCCACGGTTTACCTGGATCTCGCCCTTGTCGTCAACCCACTGAACCAAGAAGTGGATAACACGCTCAGGCTCAGTGATGCGCTCGAGGATCTTGTTCTTCTGATAAGCAGGGTTCTTATCAAGAGCTGGCTGAAGGGTACCTAAAACCTCTTCAACTGCCTGTAAGAACTCAGGCTGATAAGAATAACGCTGTGAGAGCTGCTCGAAGACCTGCTGTGAATAGGACATGTCGTATCTCCTAAAAAACGAATTAGATTGAAGTACAGGGCTTAATTTACGCGCACCTAAACCAGCTATCAAGAAAAACCGTTCATAAGCCCTCAAATTTAAAAACTGCGATCCATTTTGGTAAGGCAACGCACCCAAACAAGCAAGCCACCTTAATCTCTATATAAAGAAACAACACTTCACCATATTGTCAGCACAAACATTATAAATAGGCCACTTTTAACAACTATTTAACTAAGAATCTACGTCAAATACAGCTACCACAGAGTATTTTTACATACAAACATAAAAATCATGTAGGTTAAAATAGTGCACACAAATTTGATCTAAACCTAATTTTCAAAACATACTCTAGAGAGATAAAGATCAAGTTTTGGCTTCTATAAACTTACATATCGACCAAAAACATCTGTAAACTAAAGAACAAATACGATATATAAGGCATTCTTAAATTAATGCACTATTTTGGACACGATTTTTAGACTTTTCTACCCGTACTTACTACCTAATAAACGCAATAAATTTGCCCCGCACACCTCAATGCAACTAATCAACAGACAGATGTTCAATGCAATGCATGTATGAGTGAGTGAGTGAGTGAGTGAGTTAGTGAGTTAGTGAGTTAGTGAGTTAGTGTAAGTTTCTAACTTAGGGATGTTACAGGCTGTTGGTCATTAGCCCCAAGTGCTGACTTCAACGTCACCTTCAACACTGGTGATACCGAAGTGACCTCAACTACCTTAAGCGACGGTCTGCCTATGGTTAAGTTAAGTACCGAAGTTGTGGATGAGCTTAACGATGGTGTAAATGTGGCCTTGCCGCTCAGTATGGATCTATTGGCGGCACAATCGGAGTGAACTACGTATATTCAGGGAACACTGATTCATTTGGTGTGAACGCTAATGTACGTTATTCATTCTAATAAGTATTGAGTTAAAAGGAGCGCATTAGGATACTACTTCACTAAAACGCATGATTAAGCAGTAGCCTGATGCATATGATCTTATGAAGCGATCATGAGCAGCAAAATTCCTAGCCAATCATGAGCGCTTTTTTAATTATTTTTAGCTTAAAAACCATTGTTTAGCAGCATTAGACAAAAAGTTAATGCATTAGAAATTGGCTTATATAAGGCATTTGAGCGCCTGTAGCGCACTTCTTTGCAAAATGTTGTAGCTTTAGGCTTGCACAGTGTAAAAATATCGGTATAATGTGCGCACAACCTATGCGGATGGATGGCAGAGCGGTTGAATGCAACGGTCTTGAAAACCGTCGAGGATTTGCGTCCTCCGTGAGTTCGAATCTCACTCCATCCGCCATCAGGTACTCAAGCGGCTTTAAGGCCGTTTTTTTGTACCTAAATTCATAGATACAACATTTCTTTACAAGCTTCCCTCACTGCATACCATCAAGGTTAGCTAAGCTTCATCAGCTTTTTGAGCTGTAACGCCCTGCATTCTTAAAACCTAGAACCATATTTTTACAGCCTTTACCTTATCTAAGGCTGTTGCTGCAGTCCTATATCCAGCCTGTTGCCTACTTGCCTC
>NZ_AXWV01000113.1 GCF_000482845.1 Anaerobiospirillum succiniciproducens DSM 6400 | reverse complement strand
TTTTTAGCATAGCTTAGGTATTTTTCTAGACAGGACTTTCGTTGTGGACGGTAGTTATTCAGCGCCAAGTTTGCTAACCCTGTACCTTGCAGGAGTAGTGTTTATAGTTATCATCCTAGTGCTAGTTTCATTCATCTTAAATTCCCGTCGTAGTGCACGATTAGAGAATACAATTGATGAGTTGCAGGAGCGTCTGCAAGTTAGTGAAATAGCTCTAGAAGATGCCAAACGTTCCTTAGATGAACTCTTTGGACGTAAAGCACGTGGCGAGCTAAAAGTACCTGAGCAACGCTATAGACTTGAGGATATTGTGTTCACCGATGAAGATGGAGAAGAGCACAATCTCAAGGACACCATCTCTCAGATTTGCGATGAGGTTGATAAGATCCGTGAGGAGCAAGCTAGCTCACTTGAAGGTATTCAAAAAGATCAGCAAGGTCTGGTGCATGCTGTTTCTCAGCTTAAGACCCTTATGGCTGCGCTCCCTGGCAATGCTGCAGTAAGTGCAGCTCAGCGTAGCAGCGGTTCACCTGAGAACAATGCCTCATCGAATAACGCTCCATCTGCTTCTCATCAGGGCCGAGAGTCTAGCACTCGTGAAGCACGTAAAAAAGCTCGTGCTGCACAGCAGCAGGCTGCGCGCTCCGTCATGTCTGATGCAAAGGCTACTTTTGCACCGCAGCACAATGATGCCTCTGATGATGGCATGTATGATCCACAGCAAGCCTTTGCTGCACAAAATCATGCTAGTGCTGAAGATGAGCCTTTTGATGCCTCCTTTGCCCAAACTGCATCTGATATTGCTAAGTTAGTGGGCACTGTCGATTTTTCTAAGATCGATCCAAATTCTGGTCCTGCCACCATTGGTGAGCACATGGCCAATGCTCAAGCTGATTCATCACATTCAAGCAAGAAAGAAAACCACTCTAATCAAAGATCTAACCGTCAAGGTAGCACTCGTGATCCTTTAAACCCATTAGGTATGGCCTTTGGTGCCGATCCTGGCGATAGAACTCATTCTTTAGGAGGCTCGTCTGGAGCTCCCAGGCAGGGGTTACCCCATGAGGGCACATTCATCGAGGTTGAGGTAGAGCCTCGTCCAACTTCAGCTCTTAATGCTGACAAAGCTGAAGCAAATCTTACCAATGAATTATCTGACTCAAATAGCAACTTAGTAGCTACAGCAAGCACTGATGCTAAAAGCGCTCAAAGCAATAGCTTGAGCGAAGAGGATGCCTATGCCTTAAAAGCATCCCAAGATGGCTCAAAGCGCGATGCTATTGCTGTGCTTAATGATGTGGTTAATGCCGCTAGCAGCATCATCAACACTGTAGATGCAACTCTAGCTAAGGGCATTGATTCAGATAATGATGAGTTTGCTAGCAACGCTGCAATGATGTCCAACACTCCATCATACATGGATGAGGTGGTATTACCTGATACTGCACTTAATGATGCTGAGCGTGCCGCTTTAGCTGGTACCTTTGGCCAAAGTGAGATGCTTGCTAAGTCTAAAAAATCAATAGCTGATAGCTCTTTAGATGCAAGTGGAGATGGCCTATCTGATAAGAGCACCTTGAGCTCTCTTTCAGCTGATATCACTATTTCTAGTGATAAGTCCGAGCCATTAGACGAGTCTAAACCAAGTACTCAAGTGCAATCGCGCAAAGAGGCTGACAATAAGATGCCGTCTATGGAGCGCATGTATAACCGCGCCTCAGGACTTACTGTTGATGAAGACTCTTGCGATATCAATTTAAACTCCTCAGATAAGGAACCAGGCTTTGGCAAGGGCCTTAATAAAGTTGCAACTTATGAGAGCGCAACTAAGCAAGTAGCATCAGACTCATTATCACAAGCTACTGATAAGACTCAGCTGACTATTGATATTGTGCCAAGCGAGTCTTTAGATGTTGATAAGCTTAAGGTTAGTGTAAGCAATGGTGCTCAAGACAACTCAGTTAGCGGTAAGGACATTACCGGTGACATGAGTGCAGCTAATGTTGCCTACTCTAATAGCGAGCAGAACAATGGCAATGCTCCTGTTGTAGATATGATCTACGATGAGGACTATGTGCGTAAGCAAAAGGACGAAAAGCCATTTGGTATTGATATCGCTACCTTAGACAAGGCCCATGCTTTTATTGAAGCTGGTGTTTCCTTAACCGAGTTATCTGCCCGTACTGGTCTTAGCGAAGATGAGTTAAGGCTGCTTTACGAGGTTGATGAGAACGGTAAGGTTATCGATAACAGCGCTCCATTTAGAGCCGAGAGCGATTCTGATAGCTTTAAGAGTTCAGATGACATCATCGACCATAGCTCTACTGATGCACAACATGATGGTAGTGGCGATGCTGTAGCTAAGGCCGATACAGCATTAGCTGTAAGCGCTGATAGTCCGTCAGCCGCTTTAGATAGTGATGAGCGTGCGGTTATTGAGTCCATTATGGGCAAGAAATCAGAACCGTCATACACTCAAGATGTTGATGGCACACCATCTGAAGTTGCAAGCAGCACTGACTTTGAAGAAAAAGATGAGGCTGAAAGCTTACGAAGCATCATCAGCGGTGCTGTAGAAGACTCTGATGAGAAGAATGAAGAAGAAAGTCTCTCTTTAAGTTTTGGCGCTTTAACTCCTGATGAGTCTGAACAGGTAGTATCTGCTCAGGTTGATATCGGTGAGGCTGAGGACTTAGCTAAGATCATCTCTGGTGGTGTTGAAGTTGAAGAGGAAAAGCATGAAGAAGAAATGCTTGCCGAAAGCCTTGCTAACGCCTCAGCAATTAAAGATGTAACTAAGTCTAATGACAGCGACATCTACGATGATGAAAAAGATGAAGAAGAGAGCTTAGCGCAGATTCTGGCTGCTTCAACAGAAGAGGGCAAGTCCTTTGATAAGGATGCGGCATTAGAGTCTTTAGAGTCTGATAACTTTGAACAAAATCTTGAGGCTATCGACCGTTTAGCAGATAGCATCATCAAAGAGAATTTGGGCAAAGATAAGTCCCGTAAGGCTAAAGTCGCAGCTTCATCTAATGTCGCTCAGGATGCTGATTATGAGTCAGCTCTTGCCGGTGCTTTAGGCTTAAGTGGTGATGATAACAACACTGTTTATGCTCAGAGTGCTCGTGCAACTATTAACAATAGTGCTGATGCAATGGGCGCATCTCAAGAGATCGCTCATGCTATGTCATTTGATAATCTCTCTGGTAACAGTCAGTACATAAATGACTTAAAGGCTGATATTGATGAAGAGCTCGCTGACGATAGCGTAACTTTACATGGTCGTGATCGTTTGCCTAATGCAGCTCGCATGATGAGTGCTAATACCAACACCACGGCTCGTAACGAGGCGCGTGAAGCCGTTGCTCGTGCAGCACAAGCAGAGGCTGATGCCTATGCTGGTGCTTTGGCATCAGATAATAATGTTGAGTCTAATGCCGCTCGTGCTGCCGCTGCAGCTGCTGCAGTACATAGTGCTCGTCGTAAGGCATTAGCTGAGCAAGGTCGTATTGGTGCAGTTGGTTCTGCCACTTCAGAGCGTCATGAGAAGGCTGATCCTTATGAGATTGCTGAGATCGCAGCTCGTACAGCCCGTGAGGCTGCAGCTCGTGCTCAAGCACAAGCTCAAGCTCAGAACCATGCTCAGGCACACGCCCCTGCTCAGGCCCCGGTTGCATCAGCTCCAATGGCCTCAGCCGGTGCTAATGTAAACACCATGGCAGGTAGCGCTCCTAGAATGACAGCCCCTGCTCCGGCTCGTGGTGGACCACTCTCTATTGGCGCGGTAGGCAGTTCTGCGCGAGGTGCAACCAACTTCTCCGCAGTTACAGCTATGAATCCAGGTATGTCTGATGTGGTTGCTATGGCACCAATGGCTTTAGGTAGCATTGAAGCACCAGGTGGCAATTACAATCCTCAGCAGGGCTTAGCCGCTGATGAAAATCCAGCCGACATCTTGAGTCAGGTAGTGGCCGGAGGCTTAAACTCCGTCTCCACTTTAAGCCAAGATCAGCTGGATATTCTTAGCGATCTGCAAAATAACGGTGCTACAGGCCCGCATTACGCCAACTACCAAGCACGTAATGCCTACGGCATCACTCGCCGCTAGAAAAGTGCCTCACATCACCCAAGCAAAAAGGGCAAGCTCTAAGCTTGCCCTTTTTGTTACTAGCAGCTGCAAAGAAATCCTGCCAACAGCAAGCTCATCAATGCAGATGAAAAAGCTTTTGCAGAAGCATCTTAAGATGCTATGAAAAAGCTTTGTCAGACGCAGTCTCCTTAGCTGCGCCGCAATAGAATGGCAGCCGCAGCCTAATAAGATGCGCCGCAACAGCCATGGAAAGCTCTCTTATTCGGATGTGCCGCAATAGAATTGCAGCTGCAGCCTAATAAGATGCGCCCAACAGCCTTGGAATGCCCTCTTATTCGGATGCACCGCAACAGCCTTGGAGGGCGCTATTATTCGGATGCGCCGCTTGTATCCTCAGGGAGGTTGCGCTGCACTTGCTGCTTTTCAATGAGGTCATTGACACCATGGTCGGCTTGGTTGATATTGCCGGTGCCGATGGAGATGCCATACTCTGCAGCAATATCATTCACATCGGACATGCTCTCATTTTCTAGTCTAAATAAGGTCTCATCGTCAGTAATGACTTGCTGATGCAGTTTGCTAGTAAGTCTGGTCTCATCCATATACTCATCTTTAACAAAGTTGTTGCCTTGCTGTTGTTTTGATGAGGCTTTGTGCTTGTTTTTATCTTGCTGCTTTTGAGCCTCTTGTTGCATTTGCGCAGGTGTTCTGTGAGAGTTTATTGACTCTCTAACATCGAGGCTATAGCCCATTGGCAGAATGTTAATCTTGTCTTCTAAGAGCTGATCGTATTTGGCCTTAGCCTCCTCTTGCTCACGGAGTTTGGCAAGTGCAGTGCCCTCAGAAAGAATATCGATAATACGACGCTTCTGATCGTAGGTTAGATTCTTTGGTAGTACGGCTAAATCAGTAACCTTACGTGAGATCTCGCCACTTTCGATATTCACCATTGGCAATATGATCTGCAGATCAGTTGCCGCTCCGTCAGCACGCATAATGGATGAGTCCATCACGCTTTCATCATAGGCATTAAGCTCGCTAGTGCTATCTTCTGCCTTGCTCTTGGTAAGCTCATTGCTCTTTGTTTGCGCATTATCAGAGCGAGTGCCGCTTAGGATTAAAGTGCCTGGCTTGCTTTGAATAGCAGCGTTATTCGCATTTACTTGAGTAGCATGTAACTTAGCTTTAGCATCTTCTAGCTTTTGCTTATCTTCACGCTCTTTAAGCGCAACTTCAGATGCTTTAGTCATGCTGATGGTGCCCTTAGATGGCTTTACCTTAGATCTTAAGGAGATCACCACAATCTCATTAGGCACGCCTAAGCGCATTGGATAGCCTTGCCATACATTGATACCACGGCTGACAATGACATTGGTGTCATTGACCTTGTAGTGACCTGAGACAAAGCCATTGTTCATAAATGAAACTATTGGTGCGGCAATATTCATCAAGCCGCCGTGGGTATGTCCTGAGACTACGAGATCGGCTTTATTGTCGCCTGTAGAGAAATCCTCACCATAGGCAGGACGATGGGAGAGCACAATGGTTGGGGCCTTGCTCTTGAGCATAGCCTTCACACCTGTAATATCTGGCATTGGCAGGTTGTAGTTAGCAGCCTTAGGATCAGTAACGCCGCCTAAAGTCAAAATGGTCTTACCATGTTCATCTTTAATGTGGGCTACTTTGTTATCAAGGCTAATGAGGCCACCTTGCGTAAGATAGTTTTGCCACTTGTTATAGTCAGAGTAGTACTCATGATTGCCCGAGCTAAAGTAAACGCCATACTTGGCGCGTAAATCAAAGTAGAGCTTAGCAAGAGCATGACGTTTGTGCACTTGACCGTCGATAAGATCACCAGGTAATAAGACAAGATCAGGGTGAAGACGGTTAACTCGAGCAATGATATCCGCAACATATGATGGATTAGACTGCGAAGAGATGTGCATGTCGCTAAGCACTACAATACGCAGCTTATCAAGCTCAGGAGCGAGCTTATCCATCTTAACTTGATAGTGAGTTAAATTTGGCTTTCTGTAAGTACAGGCGGTTCCGTAAATTGAGATAGCTGTTGCGATGGACAGCATGATCATAAGATAGAACAGCGAGTGCGCAGGAATTATGAATGCTCGATAGTCGACACGTATGGCTTTGTAGACAAGATTGATGACCACTCTAATGAGCACGAGTGCAGCTAAAGTAATGAGGATGCTGCGGGTCATCTCAAGGATGAAGTACAGATTGTATGGGATATTAGGATCGTAGGCTGTTCCAC
>NZ_AXWV01000112.1 GCF_000482845.1 Anaerobiospirillum succiniciproducens DSM 6400 | reverse complement strand
GCAAACTCTGCACGTGACTTCTTAAAACCGTATGAATTGGTATTAGAGATGTTATTAGAAGTCACATCAATGTGCTTCTGGGAGTTCTTAATACCGCTAACTGAAATTCCGAACATGACATTAGCTCCAATTTTTGTGGCTTCTAAAATAGACTGCCACAATATATGTTTATAGCTATAGAGACTAAACAGTCTCTATAAACTTATAGAGCAATTCACATGCCATAAATATTGAAAATATATGGAGACAAAAAAGCCGAGCAATTGCTCGGCTTTAAGTCATGTTGGAATAAAAAAGAATTAACGGATATTCAGGATGCTATCCATTACAGTGTTCTGAGTCTGCAGGGACTGTGCGTTAGCTTGGTAGTTACGCTGAGCGGTAATAAGCTCAACTAACTCATTGGTTAGGTCAACGTTAGAAAGCTCGAGGTTAGAGCCCTTAATGGAGCCAGCTGAACCTGAGTTAGCTTCCTTTGCAATAGCCTCGCCAGATGCATTAGACTGCTTCCACTGAGTATCACCGATCTTGGTTAAGCCCTGCTGATTAGCAAAGTCTGCCATAGCAACCTTGGCAATGTTCTTAACCTGGCCGTTAGAGTACTCACACTGAATAATGCCGTTCTCATCAACGGACATGCCAATGAGAATACCAGTTGCATAGCCATCATTAGTAGGAGCCTGACTTACAGAGAAGTTAGAAGAACCGTACTGGCTAGCAGCAAACTGAATGTTCAGCTGTTGACTTGGCTCAATACCCTGACCTAATGCAGTATGTAAGGTACCATCACAACCGGCCATGCCATCTTTTTTAAATGTCTGATCTGGTGCGTTATTTGATAGTGGACCAGTAGCATCACCAGTACCAGCAGTCGCATTTGGGTTACCAAACAAAGTGTGACGCAAGCTGTTTGGATTCTTTACATTAGCATCGGCACCTTTAGCAGGATTACATAGCTCTAATTTTCCTGGAACAGTGTCTTTCATCTCACCGTTAGGGCTGAAAGTGCACTTGAAGCCAAAATAGTTTGAACCAGCAACAGTGGACTTAGAGTTCTGAGGAACGCTTATGACTGTAGGATATTCTGTGCCGCCTGCTGCATTTTGTGCAGAAATATCAACTGGCTTACCATCTACAAAAGGAATTACAGTCCAGACATTATTGTTTGAGTCTTTGCTTTCAGGGCCCATCTTGAGCATGTAGTATGTCAAGGTGTGAGCTCGGCCTAAAGAGTCATGAATAGTCTGTGAAGTTGAGGCTGTATATGTACTTGCATTCTTTGGATCAAAGTCAGTGTAGTACTGTGTAAGTTTTCCATTTGGGTCCAGAGCACCATTGGCTGGATTTCGATTAATGCCGTATTCTGGAGTTGGTGCAGGATTTGTTGGCCAAGCAGTATTTGTCCAAGGATCTGTAGTTGGAGGAAGATTAGGCTTAATATTATCTTTGTCGGCTGGCAGGTTTACGCCTATAGAGATGTTGGTTGACATCTGTGGTGCGCCAGTATCAGCTGGAAGACGAATGTTATGGGTATTGCTTAGATCTAAAGAGGTGGTGGTGCCATCTGGATTTACATCCCAGCCCTGAAGGTAGTCACCCATTGCTGTAACTACAAATCCTTCCTTGTTGATCTGGAAAGCGCCGTTACGGGTGAAAGTCTGTGCGTCAGAGCCTGGACCTTCGAGAACAAAGAAACCGTTGCCCTGAATAGCCATATCCAGTGGATTGCCGGTATCACCTGACAGTGCACCTTGAACAAACTGCTGGGAAACTACAGTGTTCTGTACACCCATGCCTGAATTGGTCTTAGAGTTTGTGAATACGCTGTTTGCGTAAACATCAGCAAACTCAGCACGTGACTTTTTAAAGCCGTATGAATTGGTATTAGAGATGTTATTAGAAGTCACATCAATGTGCTTCTGTGAGTTCTTAATACCGCTAACTGAAATTCCGAACATGACATTAGCTCCGTTTTTAAAGCTTTAGTAAATGCATACTAATTAAAGCTGCATAATCTAACGCTTGCTATCATTGCCTTATAAATGAAAATGAGCAATTCATGTGCCAGAAATAAGAACGCCAGGCATAGCCCGGCGTTAAGTTATGTTCGGAAAATCTTAATTATTAGCGAATATTCAGGATGCTATCCATTACAGTGTTCTGAGTCTGCAGAGACTGTGCATTAGCCTGATAGTTACGCTGAGCAGTAATGAGCTCTACTAACTCGTTGGTCAGGTCAACGTTAGAAAGCTCGAGGTTAGAGCCCTTAATGGAGCCAGCTGAACCTGAGTTGGCTTCCTTAGCGATAGCCTCGCCGGATGCATTAGACTGCTTCCATTGAGTATCACCAATCTTGGTTAAGCCTTGCTGGTTGGCAAAGTCTGCCATAGCAACCTTAGCAATGTTCTTAACCTGGCCGTTAGAGTATTCGCACTGAATAATGCCGTTCTCATCAACTGACATGCCGATAAGAATACCAGTTGCATAGCCATCATTAGTTGGAGCCTGGCTTACTGAGAAGTTAGATGAACCATACTGGCTGGCACTGAACTGGATGTTTAACTTCTGAACTGGATCAATACCTTTACCTAATGCAGTGTGTAAAGAACCATCGAGACCATTGTAAACTGAATCTTTAGCATTATTGCCTGTTCTGTCTTCAAAAGTTAAGTCGGTTACAGTGTTACCTAACTGACCATTCTGATTAGCAACTCCAGGTGGTCCAAATAAATGCTCACGCAGACTGTTACCCATAGTTGCGACATTGGCATCGTTTGGGTTGCATAACTCCAGCTTGCCTGGAACTGTGCTCTTCATTTCACCATTTGGTAAGAATGTGCACTTGAAGCCAAAGTAATTAGCGCCTGCAACAGATGATTTTGAGCTCTCAGGAACACTGATTACAGAAGGGAATTGCTTGTCATTGCCAGTGCCTTGGGTAGCAATATCTACAGGGCTGCCATCAACAAAAGGAATTACAGTCCAAACATTATTGTTTGAAGTATCACTCTCAGGCCCCATCTTAAGCATGTAGTAAGTTAAGGTGTGGGCACGGCCTAATGAGTCGTGGATAGTCTGTGAAGTAGATGCTGTATAGGTACTAGCATTCTTTGGATCGAAGTCTGTAAAGTACTGAGTAAACTTGGCGTCTTTAACATCAGCTACAACTTTACCTGTTTCATCACGTGGTACGCCAAACTCTGGTTTAGCTGGTTTATTAGCCCAGGCGGCACCAGTCCATGGGTCTGCTGCATCAGGGAAGTTAGGCTTAACGTTGTCCTTATCTGCAGGCAGGTTTACGCCGATGGAGATGTTGGTGGACATCTGAGGAGCACCAGTATCAGCTGGGAGCTGAATGTTGTGGGTGTTGCTCAGATCTAAAGAGGTGGTAGTACCATCTGGGTTAACATCCCAACCCTGGAGGTAGTCGCCCATAGCGGTAACTACGAAGCCTTCCTTGTTAATCTGGAAAGCACCATTACGGGTGAAAGTCTGTGCGTTAGAGCCTGGGCCTTCAAGTACGAAGAAGCCGTTACCCTGGATAGCCATATCCAGTGGATTACCAGTGTCACCTGACAGAGCGCCTTGAGCAAACTGCTGGGAAACTACAGTGTTCTGTACACCCATGCCGGAGTTTGTCTTGGAATTAGTAAATACGCTGTTTGCGTATACATCAGCAAACTCAGCACGTGACTTCTTGAAGCCGTAAGAATTGGTATTGGCGATATTGTTGGAAGTCACATCGATGTGCTTCTGTGAGTTCTTAATACCGCTGACTGAAATGCCAAACATGAGTAAAACCTCGAAAATTCTTAACTGAGTCGAGCTGATAGCTCGAATAAAAATCAACATGCTCTCCTGAGCGTTTGCTGTATAACCTGTTATTGAGCAACGGGTGTGCCATTTACAGAAAATATTTATTAAGGATTAATTAGGTTTTGTTTATGGTTGGCTTGTAAATGCGGTTTTATTTATGGCTTTACTGTTAACTCTGGTGTACAAAGGCGTTCGTAATAGCCTATGATGTGAAAATTTGATTGTGTAGTGTATAGAGGTCTTGGCCGTTTTTGCCGCCTGGGCAAAGAAAATTTTGAGAGGTTAAATTAGCGGCAAGCCTTGTTGTATAAGGCTTTATGAGCGATCAAAAGTTATTGAAATGGCTGTTATTTTGTGGTGGTTTGTAAGTAAAGATCAGGGCTAGGGATCATTGGTTGAGATCGAAAGATGAGAACTTGAGGTGGGATCGTGGGTTGAGATCGCAAGATGAGATCTTGAGGTGGGATCGTTGGATATGAAAAAGGCAGCCGAAGCTGCCTTTATAATGGGGTTATCTAAGAGTAAGTGTTATCTTAGATCTTAGATGCAGGCTTTGAAGAGGTAGTGTTCTCTGCTGCCTGAGTGTTTGAATTGTTTAAAGACTCTACGGTTAGATCGTCGCTATTGCTTGCAGAAGTTGCTTCTGTAGAGGCAGTGGCGGTCTTGTTGTCTTCTTCGGCCTTAGATGACTCCTTTGCATCGGCTGGATTAGAGGAGTGGCCCTTACCTAAGGTAACTGGGCAAGAAGGAGCCTCAAAGGCATTAGAGGCGATCTTCCAAGCGGCAGCAGCTGCAGATGCGGCTTCCTCTGCGGTACGAATCTTATTGGTTCTTACGAGTTCCTTGTGGCTCTCGGCAAGCTCAGCAGGTAGCTTAACCATTAAAGAGGCGACGATAGCTACGATGATCATGCCTGACATCAGAATGAAGGTCAAATAGTATGAACCGAAGATGTAGGCAACAACGTAACCAAAGAGAGAGCCGATACCGAAGCCTAAATAGAGCAGGCCATAGTTCTTAGCAAGATTTCTAATACCGAAGTAATCGCTAATGATAGATGGGTAGATAGTTAAAGTACCGCCAAATGAGAAAGCGATCAGAGCGATTGCGGTAAAGAACAGAGTAGAGTTTAAAGGAATAGCTACTAACATTACGGTAGCAACTAATGACAAGATCTGATCAAAGGTAATTAAGCGGATACGTGGCATCTTGTCAGAAAGTGCGCCCATGATAAGACGGCCAGCAATGTTAGCGATGGCAACTACTGAAACTGCAGTGGCTGCGTCAGATAAGCTCATATCAAGCAGTGCAGTACCTAAGTTTGAAGCCACACCAATGATGTACAGGCCCACCATGCAGTCAATAAAGAACATGACTGATAAGAGCCAGTATGGCAGAGTTCTGATAGCTGAATGCAGGTCGTATTCACGTTTAGATGCTGCAGAAGAGGTGGTGTTAATATACTTCATGGCATCGTAGATTAAGATAGCACCTAAGGTTACTACTGCAGTCATGATGACGCCCCAGTTAAGGACGGCAGTCTCAAGAGTGTAGTTAGTGAGCATGTAGCTATCAATGGTCTTAAAGATCAGAGAGCCTAAGCCATAAGCACCGATACACAGGGCTGATACTAAACCCTTATGCTTTGGGAAAAACTTAACGCAGTTAGTTAACACCAGCATATAGCCAAGGCCATCACCAAAGCCAAGCAGTGCACCTGCGCAAACATATAGAACGATAACGTTTGGAGCAAACGCAGCACCGAGTAAACCAAGACCACAGCACACTGCACTTAATGCAACTACGTTGGTCATACCAATGCGCAGCTTTAAGAAGCCAGAGCACAGGGAGCCTACGGCGATAAAGAGGGTCATGATACCGAAAGTAAATGCGATTACGCCGATATCAAGGTTGTACTTTTGACTAAGAGGTAGGTTGAATAATGACCAAGCGTATACAGTACCCAGAGCAAGGAGTACTAATAGCGAGCCGATAAGAGTCTTTGTCTGAACCATAGAATGGTGTTCTCCAGCCTGAAAACCCGATGGTAAAAGCAGCGCCATATGTTTCGGGATCAGTAGTTTAGATCGGTACTTTAATGGCACGTAGATGGTTTGAATGAATATGATTAGCTGTTGCTAACCATACTATCTACAAGAATATGCTATTTGTATGACATACCATTTTTGCCACTGCGATTAAACTATCAAAGTTTATGGCGAAACGGCGGAATGTGGTTAGATCACATTTCTCGTTCACCGATAAAAAAATGCACATCACCCCCATAGCTAGCCTTGGGGATGCTCTTTAAAAATCTAATTTACCAGAACTTATGAAAGATATTCATGTTTGAGATATGAATTACAACTATCTTTGTAGCTCATATCGAAAAATAGCGGGTTTAACGCAAATATGGATGGGTCTTTGAGAAGTAACGAGAATTTCTTTCCTAGCTATGCTAGTGTTGATTGAAGTATTCGTATAAATCTAAAAGCAAAGATATCGGACCAGAAATCACGGACTGCCTATCTGCATAGTGCTTGCATACAT
>NZ_AXWV01000111.1 GCF_000482845.1 Anaerobiospirillum succiniciproducens DSM 6400 | reverse complement strand
GCCTGCTCAACAGCTGGCTTAGCCTCAGGGGCAGGTGCGGCTTGCTCTGCAACAGGTGCTGGGGCAGCCTGTTCTACAGCTGGCTTTGCCTCAGGGGCAGGAGCTGCCTGCTCGGCTGCAGGTGCAGCTTGTTCAGCTGCAGGAGCCGGAGCTGCCTGCTCAGCGGCTATAGCGCCCTCAGGAAGGGTCTCGAGCTTATCGCCTACAACATTACTAACTAATTCTGGAGCAGCCTCTAAGGACTTCTCGGCAGCATCAATAGCAGTCTGCTCTACAACAGCGTCGATGGATATTGCATCATTATCAGTATTGCCAAGCTTACCACGGTGGCTCAGGACGAAGTTTAAGGTGTCGGTACCAAACTTAGCAACGTAATCCTGGTAGATTGGGAATGCCTTCTGTTGGAAAGCAGCAAGCTGTTCTGGGGTTAAGAAGGTAATCTTTACGCCCTTGGACTCTAAGGTCTTGAGATAGAGCTTATTGAAGTTCTCAACCATGTTGGTCTGCCAAGCAATGGTTTCCTTAATAGCTTCATCAACAGCCTTCTGGTTAGCCTTGCTCATCTTGCTCATGGTGTCTTTATTGGCAAGCCATACGTGGATGTCGTACATGCCATTCCACATGGTTACGTAAGGCTGGGTCTCGTATAACTTGGAGGTTAAGAACAGAGCTAAGTTGCTTTGCTGACCTTGAATCTGGCCTTTCTCTATAGCAAAAGGAACTTCAGAGAAGCTCATGCTAACTGGTTCAGCACCAAGAGTCTTGAAAATGTTATGAGGTGCATTGAAAGGAGGTACACGGAACTTCATGCCTTCAAGATCAGATGGGGATGTAATTTCTTTTACATTGTTACTGATCTGACGAGCACCGGCAGAGTAGAGGCTCTTTAAAGAAATGTTGTGAGGATCTAACCATGACTGCATGGTGGTGAAAACTTCTTCGTCATTTACGAAGTAGTTGATCTGCTCATCGTTTTCAAAGAGGAAAGGAAGCCAGAAGGTGCCAAAACGGTTATCGAGGTTGTACAGATCGGTCGCAGATGCAATCTGAATATCGATGCTGCCGTTTGTTAACATGTCCATGACGCGATCTTGTTGACCAGCAGCCAGACCATTGTTTGGATAGATGTCTGCAGTAACGCGATTGCCTGACTTCTGCTCAACGAGCTCCTTGAACTTGTTGGCACTTAAGTCAACATATGAACCAGCAGTGCGGGCGTGTGACAGACGAATGGTTACGGAGTAATCCGGCTCAGATAAGTTTGAAACTACAGTTGAAACAGCAGTTAAAACAATGCAAGCACCGAATACTGTTGTGAATTGTCCTTTCGGTGATGATACGACTTGTGAAAACATCAGACCCCTTCCTACATCTGAGCACTCATCAAAATCACTTAACTTCTATGTATATAAGTTGGTTTTGAGATGAGCTTATACTGAAAATCGGCAGCATTGGCGGTATGGCAACGGCCAGTGGCCGAATCAGTACCATTCCCCTAAGAATTCGTTTTACAACATTTATATGAGTACTTTTCTTTTAGGCTTGAGCGTAAAGAGATCTAATCAAAGCTCATAGATCATCTAGCCATTGGCTTTTATTGCGGTAGCTCAAGTGCAACTTACTGTCAGAAAAGGTTAACTCTGAATTTGTTGTAATAAACAATGATAACAAGTCTACATTTAGACCTATATCCTCATCATTCTAGCAAAGCTATAAAGCCACGTCAGACACGGCTTGATAAAAAGTGATCTCTGTTGTAAAGAAAGTTCTTGATCACTTCAATTTCAGCTTAGTTGAGAGTGTTTTTGCGACTTTTGAATTAACTTGCACCCAAACTAAACATAAAAATTCAAATTTGATCTCCACTCTTTTAACAATAGCCCTCTGAGACAAAACAAAACAGCCCCGTCTTTGTGGACAGGGCTGCTTTAGATAAAGATCGTAATAGTTTAGGTTTTTAGTCGCTAAGATCTAGAAGCGATGATGAGAGTCGTTAGAGTTGTTTGAGCCATTAGATGGATCGTTAAAGTTGGCATCAGCGTTGTTCTGATCGCCTCGGTAAACATCCTGATCATTGCGCGGATCATTAGCCGCAAAATTATCGTGCTCAGATCTATTAGGCTCACCATTATATGGGCTGTGTGGATCAAAACCTTGACCATTAGGATCGTAGCCTTGGCCATTTGGGTTAAAGCCATTTGGATTAAAACCATTTGGATTAAAACCAGGGCCGCCTTGACCATTAAATGGACCGTTAGGATCGTAGCCTTGACCATTTGGGTTAAAGCCGTTTTGGTTAAAGCCTGGACCGCCCGGGCCGCCTTGACCATTAAATGGACCGTTAGGATCGTAGCCTTGGCCATTTGGGTTAAAGCCGTTTTGGTTAAAGCCTGGACCGCCCGGGCCGCCTTGGCCATTAAACGGGCTGTTAGGATCGTAGCCTTGACCATTAAATGGACCGTTAGGATCATAGCCTTGACCATTTGGGTTAAAGCCGTTTTGGTTAAAGCCTTGACCGCCCGGGCCACCTTGGCCATTAAACGGGCTGTTAGGATCGTAGCCTTGGCCATTTGGGTTAAAGCCGTTTGGGTTAAAACCTGAACCGCCAGGGCCGCCTTGAGGGCCTGGGCCATTAAATGGCCCATTTGGACCATAGCCGTTGAATGGGCCGTTTGGGTTAAAACCTTGGCCATTAGGGCCAAAGCCTTGTCCATTTGGATTAAAGGCAGGGCCATTAGCGTTAAATTGGCCGCCGTTATTGTAGTTGTAGCCTTGGTAGTTTTCCATTAAAGGATCAGGGCCAAAACGGTTTGGTCCTACGGTACCTGGTTGGACTAGCAGCACAATCATGTAAATAAGGACAGCAATCCACCCTACGATCAATACCGCCACGAGACCAACTGCGGCTGCTTCAGTTTCAAAAGCATCAGAAAAAATAAGAGCAAGGAGCACCATTGCAAGGAGTGTGGCAAAAGGTATAACTGAATACCAACCACTCTTATTGGTGTCATGCAGACGGCGGATAGTGACCATCCAAATTAGCCAAGAGATCGCAATTGAGGCAATAAGGTTGAGAATCTCTCCGATAGTGCTCAAATAAGTGAGGATGCTAAGAGGTATGTTCAATAAGATTGTGAACAGATAGAACCACCAAAACTCAGATCTTGATGCACGATCTTTCCAATTAAAAGGTTTTTCTACTATGCAAACCTTGATGGCACGCTGAAAATTCATAAACCAATCCTCAATGCTCTTGATTAGACTGTCAGTACATATCTGTTAGAAAAATATGTGTAATGAGGCAGTAACTAAAGATCGTATCAAAAATCACCAAGCCATGCTCAAACTCATTGAGCAAAATCTAACACGACTCGCATCCATTACAAACAAAACAGCCCCACTATTAAAATAGCGGGGCTGCTTTGTGACATTTATAAGCGTCTGGAGCAAGCTTAAAAATAAAGCTGCTTATCAATATAAGTATTACTGCTGATTGTTCTTGTCCTGAGGCTGAGCTTCACTTGTTGCAGGAGTTTCCTCATTAGCTGCACTAAGAGTCTCGTTAGCAGCAGGCTCTGACATGTTGTTGTCTGCTGGAGCGGACATATCATTAGCTGTAGTGGCTGACATATCAGATGCATTGTATGCGGCAGTAGCAAGAGGATTTGGACCGTACTTGTTTGGACCTGGGGTGCCTGGCTGAACAAGTAAGAAGATCATATAGCCTGAGCCGCCTATAGCAACAATGAATCCAAGAGCAAATAATAAGTCTGAGCCACCAAAAAGACCTATAACCAGCATTGTAATACCAACTATAGATGCGCCTGCTGGTAATAAGATCCAAAAGCCGCTCTTATCAATGTCGTGTAAACGACGGATAGCTGCAACAGTAGATAACCACCAAATGGCGATGTTAATTACTAAGGCAATGACTTGGCCGATAAGTGGAATGGCATTGAAAAGAGATGCGATGATGCCAATAACGACGGTAGCTAAATAGAACCACCAAAATTCACTACGGCATGCACGATCTTGCCAGTTGAAACGCTTTTCTATAGCGCAAGTGATAAACGCCTGCTTGAAGTCCATATTAAATATCCTTATGCTTTGCACTAAAAATCTAAGAACGGATACGTTTTGTGAACAGATAACGTCTTCTTAGTGCTTATGATTGCAGACGAGCGAAGATCGTCTGTTAAATTTGCAGCGAATATAGCATGGCAATGTTATATGTTAATAATGTGTACTAGTATTGTGATATATCTCACGCATTAATTTCATTCGCTTGTATAGATATGTTTATTTGGAACCATAGTTTTGAGTGTGCACCATAAATAAGCATTTGTACCGTATACCTAGGTTGAATATATCGTGGCTCAATACAGTATGGTTTTAGGATCTTGCCTTTGTTTAGTGATGTGATTTAGTGCTTTAGTTAGAAGGCTCTGTTACTAGTAGTTCTTGGGATTGTGAGCTTTGTAAGAGTGAGTTCGTCAAAGGTGTTTTGACTACACTTTGCCAGCTTTGAATAGATGTGGTTTGTGCTTGCTCTGATGGATCGTGGGGATCGTAAATTTGTGGTGTTAGCTTGTGCGGTGGGGCACGGCAGCGATCTTAAAACTATGTAGATTAAGATGGTGGATGCTGCCGTGTTAGATGGAAGATGGTCTTATTAGGCCTTGCTTGGCAGTGGGGATGGTGGGCCAAAGAGATTGTCGCCTGCATCACCTTTAAGAACGCACAGAACAAGTACGTAAAGAGCGCCTAAGCCTGCAATGATCTCGCCTACAGTTACAGCTAGTGGCATTACGATTACGAAGCCTGCAAAAGAAACTAAAAGGCCAACGAGCATTGGGCCGATGTGCAAGCCTGAACGGCCGGAGTCGTGAAGACGACGAACCATTACAGTGTAGTGACCTACGAATACAATGAAGTTAATGACAGAGTAAATAATGCCTAAGTACTGA
Source organism: Anaerobiospirillum succiniciproducens DSM 6400 (assembly GCF_000482845.1). Classification (GTDB taxonomy): domain Bacteria; phylum Pseudomonadota; class Gammaproteobacteria; order Enterobacterales; family Succinivibrionaceae; genus Anaerobiospirillum; species Anaerobiospirillum succiniciproducens. The sequence continues at coordinate 1,708 of NZ_AXWV01000111.1, read as the reverse complement.
ATGGTGTTAAGTGGCAAAAAGACAACACGAACAGCAACAGCAAAAAGAGTAAACCACCAAAATTCAGCGCGTCCTGCGCGACCGCCTGTGATGAATAACTTGTCCTTAAGACAAACTTTGATGGCGGATATTAAGCCGTACATGATATCTCCTGTATTCAATATACAAATGTAGATCAGTAGCTTATAAAAGCTGCATTTAGATTGTATAGATTTAGCTGCAAATGTCTATGGTAGAGCTAGGGCCTATTTATTTTTGTTGCGATCGCGACGAGATGGCTTGTTGTTATCGCTCTTTGGTGTTGGAACACTAACGTATTTAGGTTCCTCTTCAACTTCTTTACCGGCAGCGATAGCCTCTTCTTTTTCTTGCTGCTTTTGTTTGTCGCGAGCAACACGAGCTTTAAACTTCGCCCATGGATCACCTAAATACTGAGGTACCTCCATGTGCACAGGATTAATGAAGTCTTGAGACTCTTTGCTTGTATCTAAAGGATCAGTGCCGTACTTGTTATTGCCTTTAGTACCAGGCTTAGCGCAGAGGAAGAGAATATAAAAGTAACTTAAAGTAATTACAGTGATAATGCCATCTAAGATCTTTGGTCCATACTCTGGCTGCAGCGCATTTAAAGGACCCCAAGAGATCAGATATACCAAGGTAAATAAATAAGGAACAGCTACGATCTTGCCAGCCATGTCAGTGTCATGGAGACGACGGATCGTGGCTGTGTATTGACAGGCAATAATGGCAATGATCGCTACTGCTTGCAGTAGTGAACCAATTGTTGGGATAGCATTGAGCTTAAAAGATACACCAATGAAGATCATGGTAGCTATATAGAAGTACCAGAACTCTGCACGGCTAGAACGACCGTAAAAACGTAGTCCTTTGGTTTTGAATCCAGCTATCAAGGCCTCTTTAATATTCACTAGTGGCTCCGCATATCTTGTAGTACTGATCTTTGATAAGTACAAATGTTTGTTGGTAAATTAGTGCTGTGACGATCTTACTTTCGCAAAGCAGTCTCACATAGCAATTTGTATAGTGAATGGCTACTTATCGTCTTTATCTTGAAATGATCCGCGTAGCTTGCGCTTGAAATCATCATTGAGCTTATCTGTCTCACTACTGCCAGTATCAAAAGGAAAGTCGTTCTTATGGTATGGGCCGTCAGAATAATCATTCTCATTGTTTTGATTGTAAAAGCTATTAGATCCGTCATCTTGACCAAGAGGATCAGGGCCGAAACGATTGGTGCCATTAGTTCCTGGCAGAGCACAGATAAAGAGCAAAATTAACAAGCCAATAGTTGGGATGATGAGCAGTGCTAACCACCAAGCGCTCATATTGCGATCGTGAAGGCGACGAGCCATTAAGCAAATAGTAAAGGGACCTTCTATTATTCAAATTCTAAAAGCAGTAAGCAAGTTTTAAAAATGGCAAGATGACTTTGACAACTAAAATGATGTTGAAACAAAGATTGTTTTACTAGCATTAGTGCGTTTTTTGTATGTCACTCCTTGATTTTTACTTGCATAAGGCGTGACAGCCCCTCCCGCCGTTTAAGCAGGATATATTGAATTACGATCCAAACTTTTAGTTACCTTGGCTAGAATTTGATTTTTATACCAAGATTGATTAGCTGCATTACGTTATAAAACATTGCCACTAAATGGTGATGAGCATCTGCACGCTTAATGCCGATAGT
>NZ_AXWV01000110.1 GCF_000482845.1 Anaerobiospirillum succiniciproducens DSM 6400 | reverse complement strand
TTCTTGACAGCACGTATCCAAAAGGAAAGCTTATAAAGATTGTTTTAGATAACCATAGAGCTCACTCCTCTAAAGAAACCATGGCATACTTGGAAAGTGTTCCTAACAGATTTGAGTTTGTTTTCACTCCAAAACACGGTTCATGGCTAAACATGATTGAAGGGTGGTTTGGAAAAATGTCACGAGTCCTCCTTCGTGGTATGCGCGTTAAAAGTAAAGAAGAGTTATCTTCTCGCATAATGGCATACATTGATTTAATAAATGAGGCTCCCGTGGCTCCTAAATGGAGATACAAACTCGATGAGTTAGATGTTTAATTTTTAATTACCGTATTTATGAAACGCACTACTAGTTATGATATATCTAGGAACTTCTGTATCAATCTAGTGCAAATACATAGTAATAGTGCATTATTAACCTATGATAACGATCATTGTTCTAGGCAATAGAGTCTATACAATACTCTAGCTAATGTTAGTTTCATTAAAGGCACCTAAATTTTCAGTCTGTGTACATCTGCTCTAGGCATGCAGCAGCACAGGCATCAAAATTAGGCAAGTTGCGCTGATGAGGCAAACTTGTAGCAACATGCTTATATACAATCAATTTTGTGAGGAAAAATCCCTCAGGCAGCAAAGATCTTAATGAGGCATAGCTGAGTATTCACTTAAGATCTCAACATAAGCTAAAACGGCTAGTACGCGCCTATATTTAGGACTGGCAAAACAGCCGTTCATAGCATTTAGGAGAACAGCTTTTGGTTTAAATGGCATGGCATTGTCATTTCAATGCATGCGGCGTATAAAACTTTTTCTTAAGAGTATGCTTTTGATCTTTGCTATATGCCAATATAGTAAGACTACCAAATACCTCTTAACAGATCGCTTACGATCTTAAGTGTCTATGGTTATGAAGGATTGCAGAGTAATACTTTTAGTCACTCATGCTAAAAATGCCAGCGAGCTTTTAGGCAGACATGATTAAGAAGAATCCAAACAATACACAAGTGCCGGATTTAAACGAACGTGACGATGTACCGAGGGTTGATTGTTCCCTTCAAAACGGTACAGCTTTGCAAAGCGATAATGCTCAAAGCAGTCATGACACGACCTCAGATAAGGCCGTGCGCTTAGCTATTGACTCTAGCGACCAAAGCTCCATTACCATAAAAGCGCCCGCACAAGACATACAAGACCATTGCTGCGCTAGCTCTAGCAGCGTCAACAACTCTAATTCTTCATGCGCTAGCGCATCTAGCCCATCATGTGCTAGCGCCTCTAGCTCTTCATGCGAAAATAATGCTGCCCATGCATGCAAAAGCTCAAGCAGCACTGATGCTGACTCATGTGCTGCTGGAGTTTGCAATCAGGCAAGCTTGGTGGAAGTTATAAAGCCATATGACTATGCTCATAGTTCTGTCTATGGTACCAATAAGCCACTGACCTCCTTATTAGATAGCAAAGCTAGCATTGATGTTGAGCCTATAGTTGAGCAGCTTATCGATACTTGCCCACTTTATGATGAGGATATAACTAGCAACACTACCGCCCCTGCTGTTTTGCAAAGCGACATCAATTGCCTTAGTGATCTCATTAATGGACTTGGTGATAACTCCGGTATTACAGCATCCATCGGTATTGCTAACGAAAACCCTGACTCATCCTCGGTTTACCATACCGTACAAACTGCACTGAACGCTCGTGAAAACGAAAACGGTATACTAAGTGAAAAGCGTAAGCGTGCCTTAGAAAAGGCCAAGCGCTTCTCAAGTACCAAAGACAAGCGCACCAGTCGTGATAGCAAGAACAAAGATAAAGACAATAATGCCGCGTCAGACGATAATGCTGCATCAAGTAGTACTAGCAGCAAAAAGCGTCTTGAGACAGGCATGAGGGCTCAGTACAGCTTTGATCGTAATATCACCTTCCCTGGTTTTGGTATCTACGATATACGTAAGCGTGGCTTCTTCCTCGATAAGCATGCTGTTGCCATCTTGGATCTTGATCCGTCATTTATATCTACATGGGTATCGCCAAGATCAGTATTGCGCATCTTAGGCCGTGAAGTTACCCATAAGATCTTTGCTTATACTCGTACCTTACGCGACACCAATAAGGAATTTATCAATCCATGCCTTGCTCACGGCAACAATGTATGCCCATATACTGAGGATAATCCTGAGTACAGCACCAGTGGCGGCGTGGATGATCTGACCGTTGAAGATCTTGCAGGTGGTCCTGCAGCTAAGCCTATTATTGACGATCCAAACGAACTTTTGCATGCTATTGGCTGCCCAGTGCACGAGATTCGTCAGATTAAAGCTCGATCAGAATCTATCGCCACTAGCTTAATCGATGCGATTAGTGAGCCTGCTGATACTAGCGATAGCGCAAAGAACTCAAACACTCAGAGCAATGCCAATATCTTCGATACTCTGTTCCACAATGGTCCATATGAAAATATGCCATCGATTGAGCACAAGAGTACCGAAAATAACTCTGTTTATGGCACTAACTTTGTGACTGGCCATCATGCGAAGATTAACTACACTTCCAATGATGCACTACCAGTAAACTTCGATAGTGTTGCATCTAACATGCAATACTCAGCACTTACCTCAAAGAATTTAAACAGTAAGCAGACTAATAATAAGCCAAAGAGCAATCTAGGCTTTAGATTTGGTCTCTTTGGTGTAACTCCTCGACCTTCTAAGGCTCAAGATCCTACGGCTATCATGCCTGAGACTAAGTGTACCGAAGTAGCTAAGTCGCATTTAGAGCTGACTCACTCTAATGGCAATTTGTATCGGCGTTATGACTCAGTCTACCTGCCAGGTGAGCACTCTCGTGATCGCGCCTCTTTTGCTGTCTTCTTAACTCATGGCAAAGATGCAGGCTCAAAGATTTACATTAAGCTTAATGCCTTATTTGAGGGTGAATGTTTAAGCCATATTACTATGACCTTTACCCGTGTAGCTTCATACCTGTTTGCTATGCTGCCACACGTTGCTGCTGAATCTGCCTCTTTTGACTGGCTTACTAGCACTGGTGAATGCGTCTTTGGCTCTAACTACTACTCAATGCTTGGCTATAAGCCTAATGATCCACGTGCTAAAGCCATCAGATACAATTGGCATCGCACTGTTGTACATCCAGACGATAAGGAAGTGCTTAAAAAGCAAAGTCGCTTAGTACTCTCTGAAGCTCATGGAGACAACTTTGAGTTCTTATATCGCTCACGCTGCCGCAATGGTTCATACATCTGGACTAAGTCCATCGGCACCGTCATTGCACGTAATGAACAGAAGTTAGCTACCCGTATTTTAGGTATTAACATCGACATTAACCGTGTTATTGAGGGCTATGAGAACCTGCAGAGCAAGGTGTTTACTGACATCTTAACTGGTCTTAAGAATCGTACTTATCTGACCACACACTTACCTGAGATCATCGCCAATACCCGTGGCCAGCTTAGTGTGATCTTTACTGATGTCACTGCACTTAAAGCCTACAATGATTATTTAGGCCATACCGTTGGCGATAGACTGCTCTGCTCGGCTGCGATCTTGATTAACAGCGTTATCGATATGCCAAGTGAGCTTATCCGTATTAGCGGTGATGAGATCGTCTGTTTGCTCCCAGATTGCAATGAAGAGCAGGCTGCAAGTTTAGTTAACAAACTCGATGCTGCAGTTAAGGAATACAACATCAACGCTCCAGTGCGTATGCCGGTATTCTTCAGCTGCGGTGCTAATACCACTGATTTAAGCGAGTTTACTAACAAGGAGCTGAGCAAGAGCGATCTGCACAGTGCTATGGAGAAAATCCATTTAGCCATTCAAGAGGCCGATAAGATCATGCAGGTCAACAAGAAAGCTGCGCATGATGAGCATTACAATTTAGTTAAGGCCTATATTGAGCAATCGCTCAAGCAAAAGGTCGAGTTTAACGACAAGCGACTCTTTGCCTAAGTCTTATTCATTCTTAAGCATGTATCAGAAATCAAACAAACAAATTACAGAACTAACTAAACATAGCCAAGCATGGCCTTGATAAAACTTATAAGCCGCAAGGCAGCAACAACCATTTAGGTTCATTGCCAGTGATGTGCCGATCCTCTTATTTCAGTGAGCCTGTCATGTGGCGATGATCTTATTTAAGATGGCTGTCAGGCTATGATGATCTTATTTAAGAGAGCAGCAAAGTTCATAGCGCCTTCACAAATTAGGGATGTTTGCATGAATGAGCGGTGCTAAGTGGCTTAAGATAGTAGTTCTTTAAGATTTTCGTTAAGTTATGCTCGTGCTCATGTGCACTAAAATCTTGTGAGCATGACTAAATACAACAGTTACGAGTATGACTAAGCTAGCAATGGCTACTTAGTCCACTTCGTGCGGGGGTTAAGATGCAGTATTTCAAGGTCAGAGAAGTTCTCGCTAATGACTCTGGCAACGCCGACGAACATATTGTTGGTCGTGATGAGAATGCACCTTTTGAGTCTTGGACAGAACACGAATCAAGTGAGGCTGATGAGCTCTTATCAGCCGAAGAGAGCAAGATCTTAGGCCACTGGTATTACGATGGAGAGCGTGATGAATTTATCTTCGATCGTACCGCTGCATCTTTCCTTGGCGTAAAAGATCACCATGACGCTCAATCACCGCATGTTGTAACTCGCATCCTTAACAGTTTTGATGCCACCCGCTTTTACCTCAACATGAACGATAAAAGCATGGGTGACGTGATCTTTGAGCATTTAACCATGATTGACGGTCCATATAAAGGACGTTCTTTTGTGGTTCAAGGATCAGTACTGCACCGTCGTCCTGACGGTAGTGCCCTTTACTGTGTTGGCTATATTTCTTTTGAGCATAGTCCTCACTCTGAGCTGATTCCACGAGAGATCTCTGGCGATGGTATGTACATTTGGGACAGTGCCACAAATGAGTTAGTGTGCTCTGCCTCCTATCACGCCATGATTGGCTATAAAGAAGAAGAGTTCCCTCGCTATATCGACGACTTTATCGCTCGTATTGTTCACCCTGACGATAACGACTTTTTCATGGTGCTTAGCCATATGTGCCAATCTGAGCAATATGGTGACTACTTTGAAAGCTGCATGCGTATTCGTCACAGGCAAGGTCATTACCTTTGGTGTGTATGCCGTGGCTTAGTACAAGAGCGTGACAACTTTGGTCGCGCACGTCGTGTTATCGGTACTTTAACCAATATTAACCTAGTACAAAGCAGCTTCGATAACATCAAGCTCATGATGTTTACTGACTCGCTTACAGGATTGCACAATCGTAACTTCTTCTTACAAAACTACACTCGTTACGAGAACAAGGCAGTTATGCCTGTATCAGTGATCTTCATTGATATCTCTGGTCTAAAGCTTACTAATGACATCTTAGGCCATAGCCATGGTGACTACTTACTTATCAAAGCTCGCGATCTGATTCGTGACGGTATTGCAGCCTCATCCTATGCTAAGACTATGAAGCTGCATAAAGAGCACTCTACAGATAACGGTGCGCAGCAGATTATTCCAGGTACCGAAAGCCTTACTCAGACTCGAGCTCAAAAGACTGTTGCTTTAACTAAAGATCTTGAGGCCCTAACTACTGACAAGCCAGTGTTAGAAGATAACCTCGTCTATCAGCTCAATGCTGGAGAAGATAGCTCTGTAGAAAGTCATATGCTCAATGACTTGATCAAGCAATTAGATGGCGATGATATTCAATCTACCCGCAGCGATCCTATTGCTAAAGACAACTTAGATGATCTTATCCATCAACATCAACACGAGCCGTTCAAGAACGAAATTAGTCCTAACGACGAGGGATGTGAACAAGATACTAGCCTTGAAATCATGCGTCTTGCAGGCGATGAGTTCTTAGTGATCTTGCCTTATTGTAATAAGCAGCAAGTCGATGAGATTGCTCGCAATATTGATAAGCTGCGCAATGAGAATAACGCCTACCATAAGCAGCACACCCCAATTGAGACTAGCCCTGTACCAATCTTCTTTGGTATTGGCTGCAGCACCTTCTATGGTTGTGAGGATGGATCACAGACTCTCAAGCAAGTAATCGATCATGCCGATAAGCTGATGCAGATTAATAAAGACGAGCGCCGCAGCGAGTTCTACTCTCAGCTCAAGACATTCTTTGAGGCTAAGAAAGGTCGCCCTGTTTCCATGCGTGATGACCGCCGTGTCACCATTCTTTCTGAAGAAGAACGCGCTAAGATGCGCTCTAAGTAAATTCCACTTACGTGAGTCCCATTCTTGCGGACTCACAGAATCTGCGCACGCACAGCCAAACCAGACTATAATCTACGCATGCACCGCCCAAACCAGCCCATAATCTGCGCACGCACAGCCAAAAACCAGACCGTAATCTACGCACGCACAGCCACCCCCCCCAAAAAAAAACAGCCAATATTCTCAAGAGTAATTAACAGAGCTTAGTTGTTAACTACTCTAAAGGCCTAGTCAAGGTAGTGGATAATATCGGTAGCCTTTGGCAGGATAAACTCAGTATCGAAGTCGTCCATGGCATAAAAATCAGCTACGCCAGTTAATACACCGAGCTCATGGCATTTA
>NZ_AXWV01000109.1 GCF_000482845.1 Anaerobiospirillum succiniciproducens DSM 6400 | reverse complement strand
ATGCGGCTACATGAGCTCTAGTACCAGTATCTTTATGATCCTGGTTTTGTGTTGAGATCACAGCACCTGGTTTGGATGCGGCTACATGATCTCTATTCGCAGTATCCTTGTGATCCTGGTTTTGTGTCGAGATCACGGCATCTGGTTTGGATGCGGCCTCATGATCTTTAGTCTCAGTATCTTTATTAGCCTGGCTTTGTGTTGAGATAACAGCACCTAGTTTGGATGCGGCCTCATGATCTTTAGTCTCAGTATCTTTATGAGCCTGGCTTTGTGTTGAGATAACTGCACTTAGTTTGGATGCGGCCACATGATCTCTATTCGCAGTATCCTTGTGATCCTGGTTTTGTGTTGAGAGTACGTTTTTTTGCTCTTCTCTTACACTATTTGCTGTTTGTGGCGATACCTTCTGATAGTTATATTGCTGTGAAGACTGTGAGCTGTTGTAGTCGCCTAGAATGCTAGTTGATGAGGGCTGATGAGTCTTTTGCTCTTGTTGTCTTGTAGAGTTATTGAGGCCATTCAACTTCTGAACGCCATAGTTCAGAGTATTTTTTGAATTAGCTTTAGCTTTCTGAGCTAATAAGTTAGGGCGTTGCTCATTTCTAAGAGCAATAAGAGTTTTCAGGTCGTCAAAACTTATTTTAAGGTGAGTATGAGATGGCTGTGCCTTATGGCATTCTATGCACAAAACTTTTAGGTTTTTGAAATTATTGTCACTTTTTACTCCGTTTATGTGATGGGTATGGAGTAGGCCTGGGTGCTTGCTAAGATCAACACCACAATTTTGGCAGCAATATCCAGTTAGAGTTTTACGTGCTTTCGATATTTGTTTCCAGTTGTCCGCATACACTGAACTGTTATTTATTTTGCTTGCAGCACTAGGTAGCTGTTTGAAGAAAGATGAATATGATTTAAAGAACTCTTCAAGATCAAAATATTCGTAGATGCTATATTTTTCGAGGCTTTTATTGTAGTTATTATAGTTGAGTTTAATAAGACAGGCCTTACATACTCTAAGTCTGACTGTAGATTCTTGTTGCGTATTGCGATAACTGCTTGTGGTGCCTGTAATTAAAAACTTCTCAGATGTATTTGTTGTAGCAATTAGGCGTTCAAATCTTCCAGCATTCTTTAAGTTAGTTATTGCGCCACAGTCAGCTACGTGATACTTGTTACGTTCATTTTCATCATGTATTGCTCTTTCATATTTAAAGCCATGATCTCTAATATATAGAACAACATGCTGACCCTTATAAGTCAGCAGTCCGTTCTGAATTTCAACCTCAGAGATAGTGATATCTTTGCCAGATTTAAGCTCAATAGCAATGCGCTCATACTCAGGAACTACCCAATTTGACTGAATATCTAAGCTAAAATCAGTAGTTTGTTCTGTAATGCGCCTTACAGCTTTCCATAAGGCGTCGAACTTATTGTTAAGTCTCATTGCTTTCACTCAACATGCGCTGTAGCTGCTTATCAGCATTAGTCAGAACTCTGAAGGTAACTCTTCGCGAAGCATCAGCATTTTCATTGCCTTCAGTGTCTGTAACAATATGGCTTGAGGAAAATCCAATTGCCGCTATGTGCTTTTTCATCCAAGTCTTTTGTTCTGATAGTTCAGGCATGGTTTGTACATGGAAAAGTACAGATCTAGTGCGCTCTTGCGACAGAATCATATTGTTTGCATAAGCCTCATCTTCAGAGGCTTTAGAGCTCCAGTAGGAGCTAGCGTGGCCCTCAATGCGGATTTCCTGAATACTGTCTCGATAATCCTCTAGTCTTCTCATATATCTCGGAAAGAAGTCATTTAGAATCTCTTCAAACTCAGGCTTTAACTTAGCAGAGCCAAACTCAAATAGAATCGATATATCTGTGAATTCAATTGAGAGAGTTTCACGATTAATTTTGGCACTCCACTTAGGCAAATCTTCGCGGAATTCATCCATTAATGAGTAGTAGATGGCATATTGAGTATTCTCATATGCCACAGCGATGTTGCGCATCTGATTGCGTTGCTCGTAAGCATGTCTCATAAGCGCGATACTAACAAACAGAAACACCATCATTAGGCCTGACATTAGATCTGATGAACTAACCCAGTGCTCAACATCATCTTTTTCAGAGGTATTATTGTTTAGCCCCTTTCTGGAGAATAATTTACTCAAACTCTGGAGCCCTCTTTGGTTGCAAGGTCATAGCGATCTGCAATAGTGTTGGCAATGGTTGCCAGTGCAGAGCCTAATGATTCAAGAGCATTATTCAGCTCCTGTGTCATAGCTTTATCAAGAGACATTAACTCATTCGCAATTTGCTCACGTATGGACTTAGAAATATCATCAACAGCACCTTCAATTTTGCTCATATTATTAATTATAGTAGTTTGTGCTGTATTGTAGGCCTCTTCGGCCATAGTATTAGCTGTCTTAGTGAAAGTGGTATATGCAGACTCAATAGATTTAGATGCATCATTACTTGTGTTAACAAGTTGCTGCTGTAATCGTGTTATTGAGTCGATTGCGTTATCTATAGCTTCCTTAGTTGCTATGTTAAAGTTATCCATATTAGTGCCAATAGCTTCAGTATTGCCTACAATCTTTTCAGCTGTAGATGCAAGAGCGCTCGTAGTTTGTTGCGTGGCTGTCTCCATGTTCTTTGCAGCTTCACTAACAGTTTTAGCAAGCTCATCAGTCATGGTATTGATGCACTTTTGAATCTCAGGCACAGCTTGGACAGCCTTTTCGCGGGTCTGTGCCAAAGTCTCCATGTGATGATCCATATCATCAATTTGAACTTGTTGAGCGGTAAGAAGCTTATCAAGGCTGTTCATGGTCTGAGGGATGGCTTGGGTAGTGTCAGCAATGGACACCATGGCATCTTTGCTCTGTTCTAAAAGCTCTACTGTAGCCTTGTATCTTTTCTCAAGTTCAATTAGATGCTCACGATACTCTTTTTGCCACTCTACCAGCTTACCAACTGCTTCGTTCAGCTGTTTAAAGTTCTCGCCAAATTGTTCTGTAAGCTGATTGTTGAAGTCGGTAATTACGTTCTTTAAAGCCTCGATAATCTGATCTGATGCAGCATGGGAAATCTTTTCAATAAAGATATCAAGCTGACCGCTGAGCTCTTTTCTAAAGTCATTAAATTCTTTGAGGCTAGTTTTGGACTGCTCATGTAGGTCATAGCGTAAGAGTCGAGTTTGTGAAAGCAAAGAGTTATCACCATCACTACCAATTGCAAGGAGCAGCTTTTCAAACTTACCAGAATGATCTTTCATGGTATTTAAGATTTCTTGCGCAATATCCTCTTCTTCTTGGAGCTCAGCTGCCTTGTCTTTACGCACCTTAAATGAAGTTAAGAGCTTAAATAGGATAGTGCCGCCCATACCTACAATACTGGTATTAAAGGCAGTCTTTAGGCCATTGAGTAATGAAGGGATACTATCGTCGATATTCTCAGGATCAAAGTCTTTAAGACCGTAAACAATGCCGATAAAGGTACCTAGGATACCCAGTGCTGTCATGAAAGCTGGGATGTACTCTTTGAAGCGTTGCTGTATGTTAAGAGCATGGCATGCCATGCCGACGAAGAAAGCGATAAAGATAAGGATAGTGATTGTCTGAGAAACATGATCCTCAAACAAACCGCCAAAGAAAGAATAGATACTGCTCATGTTTGATTGATAGCCACTATGGGTGAAAAGTGAGCAAATAATATCAAGAAAGAGCAGATATGTCATAAATTTATGGCATATATTTCATATGTATCTTGATGGTTTAACTGGATTCATGTCAAAACAGCCAAAATCAAGTAAAAATCAGATATTTTGGTTTGTATAGATACAAAGATTTAACATAATTATATGCTTAAGCGTATGTTTTAAGAAACTGTTTCTTGCTTAAGCATAGTTATACTTATGTAGGGCTATTAGTTTTGCCAATAGAAAATATGCTGGTTATAGACGGTGTGAAAGGTTTGTTGATAATTGGGCAGGATGTGGTGGCAGGAGAGTTTTGAAATGAAAAAGCCCGTATCGGAGGATACAGGCCTTTTAGATTGGGGCGATGCCCTTAATGAAAAGTTAGACTTAAGTTTGCGTCTAGCTAGACATTAGTCAACGAGGCTTAAAGCATCGTCGTCAGCAACGATGATTACGTCGCGGTGTAACTGGAGAACAGAAGCTGGGCACTCTGGGGTGATTGGGCCCTGGATGGTGTTCTTAATAGCCTCAGCCTTGTCCTTGCCAGATGCGATGAGTAATACGGTCTTAGCCATCATGATGGAACCGATACCCATGGTGTAAGCCTGACGTGGTACATCATCAGCAGAAGCAAAGAAGCGCTTGTTAGCTTCGATAGTGCTCTCGGTGAGGTCTACGCAGTGGGTGTTGCGCTCGAAAGATGGAGCTGGCTCGTTGAAGCCGATGTGACCATTGCGGCCGATACCTAAGAGCTGAATATCTACACCGCCCATGGACTCGATAACGCCGTCATAACGCTTGCACTCAGCAACTGCGTCTGGGTTCTTACCATTTGGCAGGTTGATGTTCTCTGGCTTGATGTTGATGTGGTCAAAGAGGTTGTGGTGCATGAAGTAAACGTAGGACTGATCGCTCTCCTTGCCAAGACCACGGTACTCGTCGAGGTTTACGGTCTTAACCTGGGAGAAGTCCAGATCGCCCTTCTTGTACCACTCGATCAGCTGCTTGTAGGTGCCAATAGGGCTGGAGCCAGTAGCTAAACCTAAAACGCAATCAGGCTTGAGGATAACCTGAGAAGAAATGATGTTTGCGGCTTTACGGCTTAACTCTTCATAGTTGCTGGCACGATAAATACGCATTTTAATCTCCTAGTCGAAAATCATAAAAAGTTTAGCAGGCAATCTACAGCGCACTAAAGACTACATAAGCGTAGTACCTTGATAGTTGTGAAGCCTAATGAAATCTGCCGTCTAGCTTGGTGATTATAAATTCACCATGCATCTTAGTGGCGGCTAAAGTAACAAAGCTTAATAGCACTGTGTGTGCATGTGAATCTAAAAAGATCACAAAGTCTAGTCACTTAATTTCAGCTGCAACTGCTGTTTAGTTAGTAAATATAGAGCAAAGTCCAATTGGCAGTCTACAGCTAAGTATACACCCTCACATTGATATGAGGCTGATATAAAACTTGTTTGTTAACCTAGCTTGGCATTTGTATGCGCAAGATTAATGATGGTTATAAAAGCTCATTTCTTATGAGCTTGTTCTAGTCATCAGCATAGAGTAGGTTACGCATAAAGTGTGTACCTTTGCCATCAGCATCACCATGCTCATCAGCGTCTTGAGCGTTATGGGTATGGTTGTGATCCTCTATTTCGTTGGCTAGTGTTGCAACTGATAGTAAACGCGGATTACAAAAAGCGCTGATCGCTCTGCCTGTCTTTTGTTTTGCATCAATTGCATCTTGTCCTAGCTTTTTACAAAGCTCGGTATAAATAAGATCAATAATGAAAATAACTGCAGCCTTAGAGTAAATAGAGCCAGAGTCTAAGAACGTCTCTCTGATCTCATAGAAGAGACTCTCATCAGACATCTTGGCTAGCGCACTGTCTTTGTCAGCTGTTATACCGAAGATCTTGCAGCCTTCTTGTTTAGCAAGCTCGCAGGCCTTGATGATCTCAGGAGTTGTTCCTGAGTTAGAGAAAGCAACGAGCAAATCACGGCGTTTGAGCATTGAACACATCATGAGCATTTCATGAGTTTCAATAAAAGCACGTGAATCTATTCCAATGCGATTGAACTTAAAGGCACTGTCTGCAGCAACAAAGCCACTATTACCTTTGCCAATAAAGTACACGCGGTTTGCCTTAAAGAAGAAAGAGGTAATTCGCGCAAGACTCTTATGATCGATACCTTTAGCAGTCCGTCTGATGGTATCAGTCATAAGCTGTGTAAGCTTGCTTACTGTGTCCTCTGAACTTTCATCTAAGGCAATGTTTACAGAGATCAGATGTCCGATGTTCTCACCAGAACCAACCTCTTTAGCTAGCGCAATCTTAAAAGCCTGCAGTGATTCATAACCAAACTTTCTAACAAATCTGGTGATAGTTGCATGTGAGACGCCACAGCTTTTAGCCATCTCTGAGATAGGCGCATTACAAACTTCTAAACCTTTGGCCTGGATGTAGTTCATCACAGCAAGGTCTGATTTGGTCATATTAGGCTTAGCTTGTTCGAGAGCTTCTAGTATGTGCATACTGCGTTTCCATATAAGTGAAGCGAGTACACTCAACTAGCCGTTCTAAGCGAATAGAACGTTATCAAAGTGCCCGCATGAAGACCTGAAACAAATTGGTTACTGCCAAAAGAGGAGTAACATTAAACTTTGTGTATTGTGAAGTTTGCATTGAAACCTTTCTCGAGGAGTTACCCTCAGTGTTTGACAAAAAGTTGTAACAAATCAGATAAATTTGGCGATGTTACAAATTTTCATCAATCAAAGATGATTATAGATCTATTATATGGAAAAAATTTTCACAATGCATGAAATTTTTAAAAATTTGCTCTACATCAAACTTCAATACAAAACTAAATCCAACAAAAGATGTGATTTATAAGCCGTTTAGAGTAACCATGGCGCGAGCAATTAATAAGTCTACCTCTGTCTTGGATGTCGTACATGCTGTTATATCGTATGCATGACATTAGTGGTGACAGGGATGTTGGCGTAAACAGGGAATAGGCGGATGGATTATGGTGAAGCCTGCAAACACGGAATAGGCGGATGGATTATGGTGAAGCCTGCAAACACGGATAGGCGTATGGATTATAGTGATCCTGGCAAACATGGAATAGGCGGTTAGATTATGGTGAAGCCTGCAAGCACGGAATAGGCGGATGGATTATGGTGAAGCCTGCAAACACGGAATAGGCGGTTAGATTATGGTGAAGCCTGCAAGCACGGAATAGGCGGTTGGATTATGGTGAAGACTGCAAACACAAAATAGCTGGTTAGAATGTGGTTAAGCCTGGCAACATGGAATAGGCGGTTAGATTATGGTGAAGCCTGCAAACACAAAATAGGTGGTTAGAATGTGGTTAAGCCTGGCAACATGGAATAGGCGGTTAGATTATGGTGAAGCCTGCAAGCACGGAATAGGCGGTTGGATTATGGTTAAGACTGCAAACACAAAATAGCTGGTTAGAATCTCCTTTGATCATATAACGATCAATATTGATATATATAATCATTGAATATCCCTTGTTTTATCGGTCAATATATAATATAATCACCTATCCATTTATTGACCGAGTACATAACCCCATGAAAGACTTCCTACCTC
The DNA here is from genome assembly GCF_000482845.1 of Anaerobiospirillum succiniciproducens DSM 6400. Lineage (GTDB taxonomy): Bacteria > Pseudomonadota > Gammaproteobacteria > Enterobacterales > Succinivibrionaceae > Anaerobiospirillum > Anaerobiospirillum succiniciproducens. The sequence continues at coordinate 207 of NZ_AXWV01000109.1, read as the reverse complement.
TACCATTCGACCTACCTGCAATCAAAGTAACCCGTAATGGAAAGTATTCGTATCTAACAACTTATCTGTCTATCTGGGAACCAGCCGTACTCGATGAAAATGGCAATGTTATTAAGAAGGGTCGAGCTCGTACAACGAATCGTAAAACTGTAGGCAAGCTTCTTTCAGAGGGCCTATCTGGTCTTGTTAAGTTCTCTACAGAATTCT
>NZ_AXWV01000108.1 GCF_000482845.1 Anaerobiospirillum succiniciproducens DSM 6400 | reverse complement strand
ACGTGAGCCGTTAACTTTTTCCCACAGCGTTTTGGGATGATTTTGGTGAGGAGTGTTCCACGTGGAACATTTGGACTGAGCAACAAAAAAGGCAGCCGAGGCTGCCTTTTTGTGTGTCCCTGCCAGGCTGTAGCACTGGCGGTAGATGTGTTAATTGTATTGGTTAGATATCGAGGACGGCGCGTTCAGCATTATCAGCAATGAAGTTACGACGCTCCTCTACCTCTTCACCCATCAGCTTGGTTAAGAGACTGTCAGCCTCGATAGCGTCAGCGATGCTAACCTTTAACAGAGTACGAGAGTCTGGAGACATGGTGGTCTCAGAAAGCTGCTCAGCACTCATTTCACCTAGACCTTTGTAGCGCTGAATCTTAACGCCACTAAAGCCTTCCTTCATTAAGGTCTCATAGGCCTCATGGAAGTTAGCTACCTTGATTTCCTTGCTGCCTGAACGAACAAATGCACCGTCTTCAATGAGGTCGCAAACCTTACGGTTCATGTTCTTGAGTAAAGCATAATCAGCAGAATCAAAGAATGAGCTATCTAAGTGATACTCGTAATCCATACCATGAATGTGGTGAATGATTACTGGATAGTAGCAGTTAGCAATCTCATCAAACTTAACTGTACCCTTGAAGTGCAGACCCTCGGATGGGATAGATGGTAACTTCTTAATGAAACCATCAGTCCAAGCAGTCATGCTCTCTTGAGAGTGCATGTCTTCTTTGCTCAGAGCTGGGTAGTACATAAGCTGCAGCAAGATATCCTTTTGGATCTTGCTAGACATCTTAGGCAGCGCAGTCATAACCTTGTTGTAATCAGCAAAAAGGCTCTCAAGGGCAGTGCCAGATAATGGAGCAGCATCAGCGTTAACGTGTAAGCTTGCGTTATCTAAAGCTAAAGATGTACGGTACTGCAAAGCTTCCTTATCAGACTGCACATAAACAGTCTGCTTACCCTTTTGATAACGGTAAAGTGGAGGCTGAGCGATGTATACATAGCCACGCTCAATGAGCTCAGGCATCTGACGATAGAAGAAAGTCAGAAGCAGAATACGAATGTGAGCACCGTCCACGTCAGCATCAGTCATGATGATAACGTTGTGATAACGGAACTTCTCTGGATCGTATTCATCCTTGCCCACACCACAGCCTAAAGCAGTAATCAAGGTACCGATCTGCTGAGACTGAATCATGCGGTCAAAGCGTGCCTTTTCTACGTTCAGAATCTTACCGCGCAGCGGCAGAATAGCCTGGAACTTAGAATCACGACCACCTTTAGCAGAACCACCTGCAGAGTCACCCTCTACCAAGAATAACTCGCAAACCTCTGGGTTCTTCTCACGGCAACCTGCTAACTTATCTGGCAGTGAGTTGATATCTAAGCCACCCTTCTTACGGTTTAAATCACGAGCCTTACGCATAGCTTCACGTACACGAGCTGACTCGATGATCTTCATGCAGATAATCTCTGCATCAGATGGGTTTTCTTCAAGGAAATCGTTAAAGCTATCTCCCATAGCAGCATCAACAGCATTGGCTGCTTCAGAGCTAACAAGCTTATCTTTAGTCTGTGAGGAGAACTTTGGATCAGGCATCTTAACAGAGATAACAGCAGTTAAGCCCTCACGTGAGTCATCACCTGAAGTGCTTACCTTGTGTTTCTTAAGAAGACCTGACTGCTCTAAGAAGTTGTTTAAGGTACGGGTTAAAGTACGCTTAAAGCCCATTAAATGGGTACCACCGTCCTTTTGAGGAACGTTATTGGTAAAGCAGAAGATGCTCTCGTTATAAGCATCAGTCCACTGCATAGCAATTTCAACCTGGATATTGTCCTTGTTAACTGACTTGCAATGGAAAATCTTCTTGTTAAGAACGTTCTTACCCTTGTTAAGGTAATCAACGAACTCGAGAATACCACCCTCATGGTAGAAAGTGTGGGTCTTACCTTCAACGCGCTCATCAGTAAGAATAATCTTGATGCCGCTGTTTAAGAAAGCAAGCTCACGTAGACGCTTCTCAAGTATCTTGTACTCAAAAGTGGTAATCGAGAAGATTTCAGGGCTTGGCCAGAAACGTACGCAAGTACCAGTGTCTTCTGCATCGCCAATAGCACCTAAAGGAGCTTCAGGTACACCACCGTTTAAGTAGACTTGATGCCAAATCTTGCCCTGTCTACGAATAGTCAATTCGAGACGATCTGATAGAGCATTAACAACAGAGATACCTACACCGTGAAGACCGCCAGATACCTTGTAGGAGTTTGAATCAAACTTACCACCGGCATGCAGCACAGTCATTACAACTTCTGCAGCAGATACGCCTTCTTCTGGGTGAATGTCTACAGGGATACCACGACCATTATCCTTTACGGATACGGAACCATCCTTATGGATAGTTACAAGAACCTGATCACAGTAGCCAGCTAAAGCCTCATCAATTGAGTTATCTACGGCCTCAAACACCATATGGTGTAAGCCGGAGCCGTCATCGGTATCGCCGATATACATGCCTGGACGCTTTCTTACAGCCTCTAGACCATGCAGCACTTTAATGCTGTTACCACCGTAATTGTCTTGCACGTCTTGTTCAGACATTTTGACCTCTTTCTTTAGCGCATAAATACCCGCTGAACTATGGGACAAGGCACATCAGTTATCTGATGCGGCTAACGACACCATACCCCTATCTAAGGTAAACACCTTATAGTCAGATCTATCTTTAGGGAGGAGGAGTTCTTGGCGGATGTTGCTTATGAATACTTGATGTCGGCACTGTAGCAGTGTATTCAGCAACTCTCTTTGTGAATTGTCATCTAACTCAGAGTTGAGATCGTCGATGAGATAAATGCATGATCGATTGCTATGCTCTTTTAGCAACATTCCCTGAGCTAAACGCAAAGCGTAAACTAGCATTTTTAACTGTCCTCGAGACAGAGTTGCACCTGCTGAAACAGTGTTATTTTTGATCTTAAGATCAGCCCTGTGACAACCGTAAAAAGTATAGCCTAAAGCCTTGTCTTTTTCAAGGTTTTGAGCCAGTACAGACCTTAGATTTAAGCCTTTTTCCCACCCCGGATTTAACTCAAATTTGATCTTAAAATTAGGCAAAAATCGACCTATGATTTCCTGCAAAATTACCTGCAGTCGACTCAAATATTCCACTCGTTTTTCAGTGATTTGTTCACACAAAAGCGCAAGCTGTTCATCCCAGAGAGTAACCTCATCAAATGCATTATGATTTGATGCAAAAAAGCCACCTGGAACAGCCTGTATAAGCCCTTCATGGGCGTTATTTGCGCTTTTAGCAACACCTAATTGAGCCCCTTGAGATAGTGCTTGCATGTCTAAATCATCGTGCAAAACATCATCTTCACTTGATTCATGATACTGCTCAGTTAAGTCTTGCTCATGTATATTTGAGTTGCCTTGACCTACAGGCAACATGTCATTTAAAGGACGACCTGAAAGACTACCTAATTGAGATGATTGGCCTTGTACATTACTAATCTGATTTGCTTGATATGGGTCAAAGGCATTAAAGTCCATATCTGCTAAGGTACGCGATACGCCCTTACGCTTAAGCATTTCCTTGCGCAGAAGAGAGTTTCTTTGCTTGAGAATTTTACGGTACTGCAGCCATAAGTTCTTAAACTCAGGATCTGTGTAGTACACACCCCAGTCGATGAAACTACGTCGCCCCTCTGCCTCTTTAGTAATCAGCTCAACACCTTGCGGATGAATAATCTGTACACAGATAAGATCGATAAGATCGATCATGCGCGAGACCTGATCAGAATTGATCTTAATCACCGCGTTTTCTCCGCGACTTCGAGACATTCCTATGGTGGTGTCTACTCCCTCTTCATCTTCTTGTACTAAAGCAAAGATGTTAAAGCATGGACGCCCCTGTTTAATCAGGTACTGATAAGACGAGGTTCTAAAAGAACGAGCTAATGACAGATAGTGAATTGCCTCAATCACAGAAGTCTTGCCACTACCGTTAGGACCACATAAGAAGTTAAAGCCCTGACAAGGATCTATCTCTGCGTAGTCCATATTACGAAAGTCGTTAATGATAAGACGTTTGATATACATCCGTGATTTCTCTGTAAATAGCGTCTAAGTGCGGCGATGAGCTTGTTTTACATCATCCTTAATGAGATCAGGCCCCTGCATGCACTCGTTTATTAGGTAACGAAGCATACAGGAGCCTGTTGCATTTTGTCTTATAGCATTAGCTATTAGACTGAAATATGGCTTACTAAGTAACGCACTCTGATGCCTAACTCATTGATTTCAATGTTAGGACGCAGCATGGTATTGGTGTAAGGAGGCGCAAAGCAGAAAACAACCTGAGGGGTTTCGATTGCGTTTAAGAAGTCCTTAACGAAATCAGCATTTAAGTTGATATCGCGGTTGCCCTTTTCATCCTGGTAATTAATAGGTAAACGAGCAGCACCAATTTCATGATCGGCGTTTTGTGAACGAATATCTAAGTTGTTATAAGTGAAGCACATGTTAATGAGATTCATGCGCTTATTAGAGAACAGAGATACACGCTTAACGTAGGTCTTTAATGAATCAAGATCTACTGGTAATTCTGGTGAGCACTTTGATGGCAGAATACCGCGTACATTAGGGAACTTGCACTTTAAGATGCGGCTTGCAATGCTGAACATACCAATCTTGGTAGCAACAAAGTTCTCACTGACACTTAAGGTTAATGGGCGATCTGGTGAGTTAGATAAGAGCTTTTGCATCTCAGTTACGCCACGCAGGGTCATTGAGAATGCAATATCTTCTGAAGCTTCTTCAGCAAGCTGAGTATCTAACACTGCCATACGGTGGCCGTCTAAAGCAAAGATTGTGAACTCATTGCCACGTACTTCAAAACGAACACCCTTGAGGTAGTCGCGGTACTCTTCACGTGATACGCAGAAAACTGACTTTTCAAGCATGAAGCGCAGCTTGTGCTCTTCTACAGTGAACTGACGAACATTCTGCTCTTCACTCATCTTAAAAGATGGGAATTTAACGTTCTCAGCCATAAGACGAACACGCATAGAGTAAGTTGCACGATCTGACTCGATGTTTAAAAGCTCATCATTCTCATCGAGCTCTAAAGACACATCATCTTTAGAACCTAAGCTCTTAAAGAAGTTAGCAGCCTTGTCTGATGACATTAAGAAAGTACCTTCACTTTCACATGCGCCATCAGCAAAAGGAACAACAGCACTGATTTGAACAGTATTGTCAGTACCGCTTAAAGTAAGGGCATCCTTTCTAACTTCAACTAATACATACTGAGACAGGTCATCTGGATTAGATGAATTGGAGGTGCAAATATTGGCAACAGTAGTAATTGGGCCAATAATTGATTGTACAGGTACGGTAAATTTCATGATGTCACCAAAGCTGAAACTTACGTCTCAACGTAAAACGTGTATAAGCTTAAGATTACTTAAGCTTGAGCTTTAAATTCTGAGTAGCTTAGCTCTTCTGTCGCTAAACCAATCACAAAAGCACTCATGGCTATTTCACATACAGTGTCTCGCCATGGTTCGTGCATATTATACCTTATGCCAAAAATACATCTTGGCAAAGTGATCTTTTAATCAAAGAAGCTGAAATATATCAGCTTTTCGCGATATACGCCACCTCTATAACCGTTTAGACATTTCTTATGGAGTCAATAAAAACATAATCCATTGCACATCAGAACGCTAAACAGCACTAAACACATATATCCACTGTTGCATAAGAACCATCATCCTCAAATGCCTTAAGTACGAGGTGCGTATGCTTATGCAAGCTGCTTTTTAACTACTTGCATGATGTTGCGATACTTTTCGTGCATAAAGGTATCGCTGATGATGCGCTTCTTAGTACGGCTTACTGCCTCATGTACAGAGGAGTGATCCTTGTTAAAGGCACGACCAATGTCGTTTAGTGAGTACTTGCCTTCAAAGACTTCACGAATCACTGTCATAGCAAGGGAACGGGCCATTGATACTGGCTTCTTCTTGCGAGATGACAAGATATCTTTAACAGTCACATTGAGCTCTTTAGCTGCAATATCCATAACATCTGACATGCTAAGGGACTGTCTATCTTTGCAAGTGAATCGAGACATGCATCTTACAGCTTCATTCATAGTGATCACACCAGAATTACACTGCAGCGATAACAAGGTCTTTAAGACACCATCTAACTCACGTACGTCTGATGAAACCTTTGAAACAATGTAGTCTTTAACATTGTTCTCCATGGTTAAATGCAAATGCTCACATCTTGCATCAAGCATCAAGCGACGGGTTGAAGCTGATGGGGCTTTTACCTCAAGGCATAGACCACTATGTAACAGTGACATAAGGTGATCATCAAAACCAAAATTCTGCAGCTGAGCTGGAGGCACATTGGCACATAAGATGAGCTGGCTGCCTGGTCTATCTAAGAATGCTGAGATGACACCATAGAACACTTCACGGCTCTTAGTAGCACTCTTAAACTCCTGAAGATCATCAAATACCAACACACGCTTGTCTAAGAAGCTCTTGTGGAAGTAAACCTGCTGATTATTAAAGCGGTTCTTCTGCAGATCAGAAATAGTTGATACGTAATGACGAATGAAGTCCTTAGTACGAATATAACCAATCTGATTTTCAGGCATGCCTAAAGCCTTCATCTCATTAACAATGGCATTGAGTAAGTGAGTCTTACCTGCGCCAGAGTCACCGTAGATATACAGTGGATTATGAGCTGGGTTGCCTGGATTATTTGCAATAGCACGTACGCTATTGAGCACAGTAGCATTCTTCTTGTCGCAAACAAAAGAGTTAAAGGTGTACTCAGGATTTGTTGCTACAGATGGGCAAATGATTGGCTCATCTTTTTGAGTAGAAGCTACATTGTTTTGCTTACGCTTACCTGTAGTTGGCAGATCGATTTCAGGCAGAATCTCATAGGCATTCTTAGGGAATGCACCATTGCTATGAGTTTGAGCCATGAAACGATCAAAATCAGTAAACTCACGCTCATTGAGGTTATTAGCAGCTGCATAAGGCATTTGAGGCTCTAACATGCCATTGACCTGATTAAAGGCAGCGTTTGGCACCCCAGTAAGCTGAGCATACAGATCTACATTTTGCGCATACTCGGCTGCATAGATATCTTGAGCAGTTAATGCACGACGCTTATTGCGAGGCTCTTCATCATAAAGATCGCAATCATTGCCGTAAGCATGATTTGACTCATATCCTTGCATATGAGAGACATTAGCAGCGCATACACTACCTTGAACCATTGGATCTACAGGAGCGCTAGGAGCTACAGCTGATGATGCTAACATGCTCTGAGCTGATGGCATGGCCATAACTGCAGGATCACAGTGCTCTAATGGCATTGCCTGAGCTACAGGAATAGCCTGAGCTGATGGCATTGC
>NZ_AXWV01000107.1 GCF_000482845.1 Anaerobiospirillum succiniciproducens DSM 6400 | reverse complement strand
AGCAGATGATGTTGCTAAAGTTCTGAGAGAAAGAAACCAGACACACACAGCCTTTAGGAATGCCACAATCCTCTCATTAGCCAATTCTGGCAAATCTCCAAAAGACATAGCCAATGAAGTACATGTAACTTGTAAAACTGTACATACTGTCATAAACAAGTACTTAAAGCACGGGCTTTCATCATGCTGGAGCGATCTAGAGCGTTCCGGAAGACCGGTTTCAATCTCGGATGAGGCGAAGTGCTATGTTATAGGCTTAGCTTGCAACAAGCCAACAGCATATGGTTATCCTCATGAACTGTGGACAATTGATTTGCTTAAGCAGCATGTCAGAAAACACTGTATGGAAAATAACTATCCAGAGCTGAGTAATGCATCAAAATCGACTGTCTGGAGAATTCTCAACAAGAGTGACATAAAGCCGCACAAGATTAAGTACTATCTTGTAAGAACTGATGAGATGTTCGAAGAAAAAATGAAGAACGTTCTCATGCTCTACAAGGAAGTTAGTCTTTCAATTGAGCAAGGCTTAACTGATGATTGCTACTATGTCTCCTTTGATGAGAAGACTGGTATGCAGGCTTTGTCCAATATACATGAAGATAGAAATCCCAATTTAAAACATGGCTTTACCTCAAGAGATTATGAGTACAAGCGACATGGAACACTCTCGCTTCTTGCGAGCATTGACCTTGTATCAGGCAAGATAACAGCACTTGTTCGTGAGCGTCATAGAAGCTTTGAGTTCATAGAGCATCTTAAACTTCTTGACAGCACGTATCCAAAAGGAAAGCTTATAAAGATTGTTTTAGATAACCATAGAGCTCACTCCTCTAAAGAAACCATGGCATACTTAGAAAGTGTTCCTAACAGATTTGAGTTTGTTTTCACTCCAAAACACGGTTCATGGCTAAACATGATTGAAGGGTGGATTGGAAAACTATCACAAGTCCTCCTTTGTGGTATGCGTGTTAAAAGTAAAGAAGAGTTATCTTCTCGCATAATGGCATATATTGATTTAATAAATGAGGCTCCAATGGTTTCTAGATGGAGATACAAACTCGATGAGTTAGATGTTTAATCTCGAGTACCGTATTTATGAAACATACTACTAGCAATAGCGAAGCGCTATATGATCGCTAGCAATAGCGTAGCGTTTGGGCATTGAGTTTGTAGCCTAGCCATTTGATTGGGCACTAAAAAAGCCGCTGTGGTATGACCAGAGCGGCTTTTTTAGCTTTTAGATAAGCATCAAAGCTAGCTTGAGACTAGTCTAATGGCTTGATGTCCTTGATAGCTTGCTCAAAGCTCTTTTGAGTTGGCTCAGAGGTAAGGCCATATTCCCAAGTAATTACACCACCCATGTTGAAGACTTTCTTATAGCCAGCGTTTGACATGTGGTACATGGCAAGACCAGAGCGACGACCAGAGCGGCAGTAGAGCAGTACTGGGGTGTCATTCTCTTTAAGTAATGGCAGCTTCTCATCATCAAGCAGGCCATCTAATGGGATGTTGTATGCGCCTACAACATGTCCTTGTGCAAATTCTTCAGGAGTACGCACGTCAATAACAATTGCTGCACCCTTTTCAATGATAGCGTTAGCCTTGTTCTGCTTTAGGTCAGCTGGTGATTGGTCAAATGAAAAACCTGAAAGAAGATCATCGCTGGCAATTGCGTTGAAAGATGGAAACATTAAAGCTGCTCCGATAGTAAATACTTGTAATAGCCTTTTCATGAGAACAAGTCCTAAAAATCTATTGTGTGAAGCTAGTGCAGATAAACATCGAACGGGTCATAGCAAAGTAATATAGACCATCATAGCTGCAACACACAAAAAATCTTGAATATATGTGGACGATGTGGTGCATTATAAGACTCTAGCTACATGGTTAGCTAACTCTTACTAATGATTCTCATTTTGATGCGCGTTGATGCGATTGACGCTGAAGAAATGGCAAAAGGTGCTATGAGGATCTTCAAAGCTCGGATGGAGCGAGCTTTGAAGATTAGCTAAGTTTTAGATTAGCTTAGATTAGCTAAGCTTTAGATTAGCTTGCGCTAGCGTTCGTCATGGTAACTAACAATGCGGCTAAATGATGGCGCTGACATGATGCGGTTTTCGATCATCTCGAGCTTTTGTTTACCTGAGCTAGGTAATAAGCAGTAGATAAGATAAAGTGCTAGCAGCGTTGAGGCTATGCACATGAACAGTAGTCCGGTAAAGCCAAAGCGGTGCAGAGCTGGCTCATAGGTTTGAATACAAAAGAGAATGCCGGTGCTGTTTGAAACTAAGACAGCAGCATAGCCAAACTCACGAGCACGAATAGGCATTAGCTCAACGCTAATTACAAAGATGAAGATAGCGTAGGCTCCAAAGCTGAAAATGATATAGCCAGTAAATGAGATGCTCATAATCCAGTTTTTGAGGGCACTATCGTCAAGTAAGGTAGCTAAAGAGCCAATGAGTAAGAAGATAGCTGAAATTACACCACCAGTGAGTACTAAAGAGCGACGGCGTAATCTTTCTGATGAGAATAAGAACAAGAGTACGCTAATAAACGCGGCAATGATGGCTGTGTAGATGACATAGCTTTCAAAGGTGTAAAAGCACTGTGAGTTATCGGTGCATAACAAAGTAGGCGAGAGCTTGTTAATAAGTACGTATGGGATGATAGTTACGCCGCTTAAATTGAACATGAAGGCAGTAAAGCATAAGAATGCTAGGAGGCGGCGGTAGTTAGTATTTTGTAAGAAGAACTCAATACCACGGGTTTCACCACGGCAGCACTCATTGATCTCTGCAAGCTCACGGGCGGCAAAGCTCATCTCTTGGCGTAAGTTAAATAAGACTGATAAAGCTGCATCAGAAGAACCTGCTACGGCTAAGTAACGAGGAGACTCAGGCAGTTTAAAGACCGCTAAGGTAATGAGCAGAATATTGATAAGGAAGAGAATTACAAAAGAAATTAGCGGCTTGCCCGGAATACCTTGATAGGAAATGGCTGCAATGATGCTGCCAAAGACGACAAAGAACGGTACTAACATCAACGATAAGGCGCGGTTTCTCGGCAGCATAATCTCATTGATGTACAAAGAGGCTGAGGTTAGGTACAGACCCAAACAAAAGCCAATAACCCATTCAGCACAAAGCAGGGTAGATAAATTTGGAGCTACAAAAGAGGCGAGGATGGCAAGTGATCCTACAGTTGAGGAAACTATGATGCTCAGCTTTCTACCAGAGCCGTAAGTAATGTAGCCAGCGACGAAAGTGCCAAAAAGCAGGCCTAATATATAGCTGCCAATGATTATATCGCTTTGACTTTCAACTAATAAATAGAGGCTCGATAGAAAGCCTTGATTTAAGAATACCGAGGCGATGTCAAAGCCAAAGATGATACCCATGGCTGCTACGATTACCGCGCGTGATAGAGGACGCAAGGCGAGATCTTTGTATTTTTCGGTATTGCTTAACATAAGGTATCCATAAGGCCTATGATAGGTACTGCCTGTTTAGTGGCACACACTCATTAATCCCAAGCGATAGCATACAAAACTCTCAAGAGGTTACCCTCTAAACTTAAGGACGTTAAGTCACGATATTTAATCTTGTTAGACATAGTAGCTATCATCAGTTAGAAGCTATAAATAGCTTATGCTGTGCTGCACTTAGATAGTGGTAGTGAAGGTTACATGATGCCTACAAGCTAAAAGAATAAGAGTGGGGTTTTGTATGGGCTATGAGTGCCTAAGTACGAACATAATCTTAAGCTAAGATACTGAAAAACACAAAGCTATACAGGATAATTGGCAAATTCTGATATCATTGCGCTGTTATAGTTAATCGCAAGCAGTGCTTGTAGTGACTATAGATGTGCTCAATCACTCAGCAAATGACATTTTGACTACTCTTAACAGGGGGATCCATGGAGATTAACAAGGTACCTGACTTTGGTGGAAGAGTTACCGTTATTGGCGATGTAATGCTCGATCGCTATTGGTATGGCTCATCTAGCCGTATATCTCCTGAGGCTCCAGTGCCAGTAGTCAATGTAGAACGTTATGAGAATCGTGCCGGTGGTGCTGCCAACGTAGCTTTAAACTTAGCAGCGTTAGGTATCAACTGTGACATTATCGGTATCGTAGGCAAAGATGAGCAGGGCGGAGTCTTAAAGGATCTGCTCAAGCAAAAGAATATTGAGCCACGCTTTTTAGAAGAAGAAAATCTTCCTACTATCACCAAGCTGCGTATTTTAAGCCGTCATCAGCAGCTCTTACGCGTTGACTTTGAAAAGGGCTATGAAAGTGTAGACCAGGGCCACTTGATGCAAACTCTGCGTCAGTCTTTACGTGACACCGATGTCGTTATTTGCTCTGATTACGGTAAGGGCGCATTAAGCTCTGTTCAGTCCATGATTAAGGAGTGCCGCTCTCGTAACATTCGCGTACTCGTTGATCCTAAGGGTACTGACTTTAGCCGTTATGCAGGTGCTCATCTGTTAACCCCGAACATGTCTGAATTTGAGGCAGTAGTGGGTAAGGTTAAGGATGATGAGGATTTAGAGCGTAAGGCATTAAAGCTCATCAAGGATGTAGGTTTAGACGCACTCTTAGTTACCCGTAGTGAAGATGGCATGTCTTTAATTGTGCCAGGCAAGAGTGCTCTGCACATTCCAACATATGCTCGTGAAGTGTTCGACGTAACTGGTGCGGGCGATACCGTAATTGCTACTTTAGCAGCCTGCCTTGCTAGTGGCTGTGATTTGCCAACTGCTTGTGCTGTTGCTAACTACGCTGGTGGTATTGTGGTTGGTAAGTTAGGTACCTCAACTGTTACCCCATCTGAGCTGCAAGATGAAGTCGTATCTCGTTACGGTAGCTGCATGCATTCAGGTGTAGTTACTGAAGATGAGTTAGTTGAGCAAGTTGCCCACTTAAAGCAGAAAGGTAAGCGTGTAGTTATGACTAATGGCTGCTTTGATATTCTGCACCGTGGTCATGTAGATTATCTGCAAAAGGCTCGCGCTCTTGGTGATGCTCTCATTGTGGCAGTTAACTCTGATGAGTCTGTACAGCGTCTTAAGGGCCCAACCCGTCCGATCGTGCCTTTAGAGAATCGTATGGACGTGCTTGCAGCCTTAGGCTGTGTCGACTTTGTAGTTCCATTTACCGAGGACACTCCACAACGTCTGATTGCTCGTGTTCTGCCTGATATCTTAGTAAAGGGTGGTGATTACAAGGTTGAGCAGATTGCAGGCCACAAAGAAGTGCTTGAAAATGGCGGCAAGGTTAAGGTGTTAAACTTCGTCGACAATTGCTCAACAAGCAATATCGTTAAGAAGATTCAAAGCCAAGCCTAAACTTTAGCAAAGCAGGCTTGCCAACCTAAGTTAAGCTAGCGAACGCTAGCTTGGCTATGGAGGCGCAGTATTAAAATGCGCCTGCTGTGCGGGCGCTGATATATTCAGGCGATAAAAAAGGGGAGCTCCTGTGAACAGGGGCTCCCCTTTTTTTGAGGCTAAGATCTTTGATTCAAAGATGCATGAGCAAGCTTGGGCTCATGCAATTGCCTCACAGATAAACAAGATCGTGCTGATCTTTTTATAAAATTACTTGGCTCTCTTAAGGCCAGTGTTAACCTGCTGCAGGTCGCTCATGGTCAGATCGCCCTGAGTATATAAGAGCTGTAAACGTGACATGATGAAGTTAAAACGAGCAGCAGATAAGCTCTTCTTTGCAGAGTAGAGCTTCTGAGTAGCGGTTAACACGTCAGAAATAGTACGGGTACCAACATCATAACCTGCCTGAGTTGCATCTAAAGCACTCTGAGCTGACTTTTCAGTCTGCATGTAGGCACGTACAGAAGAAATAGCAGCCTGTACGTTGTTGTAGTTATTGTTAGCATCAGAAATCATAGTACGGTGAGCTAGTTCTAATGCCTCAGATGCTGCAACATAGCTGTGCTCAGCTTGTGAAACCTGTGAGGAAACTGCGCCACCAGAGAAGATAGGGATATTAAGAGCAACACCTACCTGAGCGTTATTGGTCTTACCCTCGGTAAAGCCAGCGCCTTCAATTGAGTAGTCATTGTCTACAATGCCAACAGAGCCCTTGAGGTCTAAAGTAGGCTCGTGACCGGTCATAGCAAGCTTAACGGTATCCTTGGCAATATCACGGCTTACGATGCTAGCTTGGAGACCTAGGTTGTTCTTCTCAGCCTCTGCGATGATTTGATTAATAGTCTTGGTAACAGGCATTGGGCTAAAGCGAGTTGCGTCGAGCTCATTTAAGTTAGTTACCTGGCGACCAATTAACTTACGAATCTCTTCGTAGGAGTTAATGAGTACGTTCTCAGCAGAAATAACTTCTGCAGTAGCCTGATCATAAGCAGCCTGTGCTTCAAGCTGGTCGGTCTCTGCAATCAGACCTACATGGAAACGACGGGTAGCCTCATCAAGCTGACGCTTTAAAGCAGCCTGATTGGCCTTAGCAAACTTAACGGTATCCACAGCGTTTAATACTGAGAAGTAAGCAGTGGAGACACGTAAGATTAATTGCTGCTGGGCATTGGCGTAAATAAGCTCCTGACGAGCAGCATTCTTAGTGGAGATATCACGGTTTACCCATGAGCTGTGACGCCAGATAGCCTGAGATAAATCGATAGAACCTGAAGTAGTGCTAGTGTTATATGACTGGCTATTGTTACCAGCAGGATCGGTACGCTTGTAAGTATAGCTACCAGTAGCTGACAGTTGTGGTAGTAGCGCTGCTGTAGCTTCATCAATAGCCGCTACGGCACGGTCTCTTTCAGCCTTAGCTTGAAGAACAACAGGATCTTTTTGATAAGCCTCGTTGTAGATATCTAAGAGATCTTCTGCTTGAGCACCTGAGGTAGATAAAACACCTGCTAGTGCCATTGCTAACATTCCGACTTTGAATCGCATTTAATAAACCCTGATCTTCAATACCATCAAGTCACAGCTTAGTGCACCTGACTTGATAAGTGACGTGCATTGTTACACTTGTTTGCACTACATGAGTCTAAGACTAGCCTATATTAATAATAGTACATGTCCCTTTGCTATGAATTAGCTTGGCATATGCATGCCACATATAGATGGTTTTAGCAGCTAAATCTTGCTAGTCCTTTAAGTAATAAGGCAAGTGGCCAATATACTAAGAGCCTATCATAAATCTAGCAGCTCGGATAACATTGGCAATTTAACACAACTTGCAGGTTAACCGATAAAACCCACTCAATCTATGTAATTTTGCACCAAATGGTGTTTTCTAGATGAGGTTGGCTAACTATTGGGCATGCTAAACCTTAAATCGAAACACATAAAAGAGGCTACAAATCAATGTAGCTAAGACGCTCTAAAGAGTTGAATGATAATATAGTACAACTTGTTAGATAAAATTGTCCGATTTAATGAGTGGCATGTTAAGTCAACTTTTGCCAAAACAATATGAAAACGCCCTATATAAAGGTATTAACTGCTATATGAGCGTGGTCTATTCTATCATTTTTACCGACATTGATGTATGTATCTTGAGACAAAAATTTTGTAATTGCGAATGTTTACATGTAGCTGTAGCTGCAGCAGCTTATAACGAATATGTTGCCTAGGATTGAAGATAGAGGACGGGAGAATTGGTGGAATGTAGATATGGTAGGGATTTGTTGCTATTGACTAGATACAACATAAAGATATAAAAAAAAGACCAGTTAAGGTCTTGAAGTATGGTGGAGGTATACGGGATCGAACCGTAGACCCTCTGCTTGCAAAGCAGATGCTCTCCCAACTGAGCTATACCCCCACAT
>NZ_AXWV01000106.1 GCF_000482845.1 Anaerobiospirillum succiniciproducens DSM 6400 | reverse complement strand
ACGAGTTGATGGCTAGCTAAAAAGAAACAAGCCTACGCCCTATACCGAGGTATAGAGCGTAGGCCTACGATGTAGCTAGCTACACAGAATCAATGTATATTAGATGGCTAAAGGCTATAGCCTTTGGTTAGGGATCCTATTGTCTTTTTTCAGCGTTCTCGAGACAAATTCCTTGATTTTGAATGTTTTCGATTGAAATTGAAAGATGATACGGTATACCGTTAACTTTTGTGGTTAGCGTAATACAAAAACTACATGTCCGGATCATGCAGATGCATGCATATATCATAGCTTAAACGGCGTATATATGCCCTTTCCAAATATCGATCAAATACGAATTTGAAGCCAATCATCGGCCTAGCTTAGAAACAGCTTCATTAGCAAGTTAAAAGGCCTTGCCTATAATGAGAAAACCCCGCAATAGCGGGGTTTTCCATATGAGCCAAAGCTCAATACTAAGCAAGAAAGCTATTAGCCAAGTAAGCTTAAGCCCAGCTGAGGACGGGTATTAGCCTGCATCAGCATAGAGGCTGCAGCCTGCTGAATGATTGACTGCTGTGATAAGTTAGCAGACTCTTCAGCAAAATCAGCATCGCGAATACGGCTGCGTGCGTCAGCTTCATTAGCTGCAACGTTAGACTGATTACGGATGCTTGATTCTAAACGGTTCTGGATTGCGCCCAAGTTAGCACGCTGACCGTCTACTGCAGCAATAATTTTATCAACAGATTCGATTAGCTTTTCAGCACCACCAGTAGTAAATGTAATTGCTAATGCAGTAGATACTTCTTTAGTCTTAGTGAATCCAGCAGTTGCTACTTTAGCAAGAACAGAGAATGTAAAGTTAGCTACACTAAATGAAATAACATCACCCTTGTTAGAGCCAACTTGTAGGGTCATCACGCCGCCTTTGTCGCCATTCTGAGTATCTTGTGTGTAAATGGTATCGGCATCCTTAGAACCCTTAAGAATCTTTTTACCACCGTATGTTGTTTGCTGAGAAATTCGTTGAATCTCAGATACCAGAGCTGATGCCTCTTTACTTAGGGCATCTCTGTCTTCTTTTGTGTTGGTGCCATTGTTTGCCTGGACAGCTAATGTACGGATCTTCTGCAGCATACCTGAGATCTCATCCATACCCGCTTCCATAGTCTGTGCAAGAGCAATACCGTCAGAAGCGTTACGATTTCCCTGATTTAAGCCATTTATCTGGGATGTTAAGCGATCGGCGATCTGAAGGCCTGCAGCGTCGTCCTTGGCGCTATTGATACGAAGACCTGATGATAATCTCTGATATGTGGTAGTCAGTGAGTTCTGAACATTGCCTAAGTAGCGCTGGCCCTGAAGAGCTGAGTAATTGGTATTAACATATACTGCCATGGTACTTTCTCCTCAGATGATTAACCTAATAGGCTCAGGCCGAGCTGTGGACGGGTGTTCGCCTGCATCAGCATAGAGGCTGCGGCCTGCTGAATGATTGACTGCTGTGATAAGTTTGCAGATTCTTCAGCGAAATCAGCGTCACGAATACGTGAGCGGGCGTCGGCTTCATTAGCTGCAACATTAGACTGGTTACGGATGCTTGATTCTAAACGGTTCTGGATCGCGCCAAGGTCGGCACGGGAGCCATCCACTTGTGCAATCATACCGTCCATAAGCTTAATTACATCTGATGGGTCAGCTTTAGAGAATTGGAATGACACTACAGAATTTGTAATGTTCATAACTTTATCCTGACCAGTTAAGTTTGCTTTGAATTGAGCATCAGCTCTATTTCCAATCACTGAGAACTGCATGTTTTCAATGCTGAACTTGATTGTGTCGCCCTTATTGGAGCCAACTTGCAGAGTGATTGAGCCAGCTTTACCCTTATTCTGTGCATCAGCCTTGGAGAAGATAGTCAGGTTATTTTCCTGCTGACCATTGAGGACAAGCTTGCCACCATAGGTAGTTTGCTTTGCAATACGAGTAATCTCATTTGCAAGTGCTGAAGCCTCTTTAGACAGTGCTGCTTTGTCTTCACCTGTGTTAGTACCATTTGATGCTTGGACAGCTAAGGTACGGATCTTCTGGAGCATGCCAGAGATCTCATCCATGCCTGATTCAACAGTCTGAGCAAGAGCAATACCGTCAGATGCGTTACGATTTCCCTGATTTAAGCCATTTATCTGGCTTGTTAAGCGATCAGCGATCTGAAGGCCTGCAGCATCATCTTTGGCGCTATTTATACGAAGACCTGATGATAATCTCTGATATGTGGTAGTCAGAGAGTTCTGGACATTACCTAAATAGCGTTGGCCTTGAAGAGCTGAGTAATTTGTGTTCACATAGACTGCCATTGGCTTTTCTCCTAACTTATGTTGCTCTGTATAGCTTTCGCTATTGATTATGTCAGGAGGACCTCGCCACTGACTATGGAGCACTAGAATTCTGTTTAGACGAGTTGATTTAAAAACTCTGTCTGCTACTTATCTATTCGGTTGCTACAACTGGGTTTCAACTTGTATTTGCACACATAATGTATGTCGATATACGTTGCTAAGCCTAAATAGCTTCTCTTGCGTGCTTATTTACAGCTTTACCCTGTACGCGCACGAAAACCCCGCGAATGCAGGGTTCTCTCTATGAACTAAAGCTTATTACTAAGCAAGATAGCTATTAACCAAGTAAGCTTAAGCCAAGCTGAGGGCGTGTATTAGCCTGCATCAGCATGGATGCGGCAGCCTGCTGGATGATGGACTGCTGAGATAAGTTAGCAGATTCTTCAGCGAAATCAGCATCACGAATACGTGAGCGAGCATCTGCTTCGTTAGCAGCAACATTAGACTGGTTACGGATGCTTGATTCTAAACGGTTCTGGATCGCGCCAAGGTCGGCACGCATGCCGTCTACCTTTGCAATGGCCTTATCCATCAGATCAATAACATCGCCAATGCCTTTCTGACCTTGAGGCGTTGTGGCTGCAAAACTAATCTTGGTCATATCTACAGAAACTACGCCTGCAGTGACTTTCATGAAAGTATTGGCGTCTTTAATAATAGCCTGATCATTTGCAATAGCTGAGAAGTAGACTGACTCCATATTAAAGGAAATGGTGTCGCCATTGTTCGAACCGACCTGTAGAGTCATAGTTCCTGTAGCGCCAGCTGGGTTCGCGTTTGCACCACCACCAGCTTGTGCAGGCTCACCGTAAATAGAGCCAGCAACCTTTCCGTTCAAAATGGACTTACCAGCAAAGGTTGTCTGAGTTGAGATACGATTGATTTCGGTTGCCAGTGCAGCCATTTCCTTGCCAAGAGCATTACGATCATCCATGGTATTGGTGCCGTTAGCTGCTTGAACTGCTAGAGTACGCATCTTTTGGAGCATACCTGAGATCTCATCCATGCCTGACTCGATGGTCTGGGCAAGTGCGATACCGTCTGAAGCGTTACGATTTCCCTGATTTAAGCCATTTATCTGGGATGTTAAGCGATCGGCGATCTGGAGGCCTGCAGCATCGTCTTTGGCGCTATTGATCCTCATGCCGCTAGATAGGCGCTGGTAAGTAGTCGTGAGTGAATTCTGGACATTCCCTAAGTAGCGCTGGCCTTGAAGAGCTGAGTAATTGGTATTCACATAGACGGCCATATCAAATCCCCTAATCTTTTGCTGCATGCTTGAGAAAACAGGAGCTAATGGCCTGTTATGCAAGAGCATGGTTGCCGATCTGGTGGTTACTTCATTGCAAGAGACCACACAGATCTCAAGCTATCGCATGAAAGTACAACTTTCCCTACTGATCTTTACGTAGCTTAGCAAAATGCATTAACTAAGTTGTGTACAAAATTTTTCATCTGATCTCAGCTGAGCTCGTGATCTTTGTAAATATAGATACATTAAGGCCTTTACAATACATTACCTAGCTTTCCGATAAATATCATGACCTTATAGTAATGAAAGTATTACTGATATTGCCTACTGCTGTTTCCTTGATGTACTGATCTCTATTATAAAGTGTAAAGCATGCTGGTGTTTTTATAGTGTAAAAATTTAGATCGCCTAGCGTATTTTCAAGCCTAAGATCCACGCGATTAGTTCGCCTGCCCTATCCTCAATGACCTTCTTTTCTCGTTGAACTCTGACCTCTAGTAACTACTCCTTTAACTCAAGAGCATACTTAAGCAGCTTGTTTTTGCGCTTTGTCTGCGTAAGTGAAATTGTGAAGTGCCCTGCTGTACCCTCCTTTTCGCCTTGTTCTTCATTGCTGATCCTTACGATCTTAAGCCTTTGCTCTGTGAATGCTGTTTTTTGTGTTGCCAGATATGCCGAATTGGCCATGTTGTGTGGGTTGGTGGCTGATGATTGAGTGTTGCGGAAAGTAGAGTATCGTCACACACCACTGTGTATCTATAAGTTAGGATAGTAATGATGCTTATAGTGGTTTGTATGTGATTCCTTAGTGCAAGAGGAGTTAGTGATGGCAGTAGGCATAACGAATATTTTGCCAGCACCTAAGGCGCGTCAGCGTGAGGTCTTGTATTTGCCTGATACGGGCTTTTCTGTGATTACAGGCAGTGCCGGAGCCGGCAAGACGCTGATGGCGCTCTATCGTGCCTGCTATTTAGGCAATTCTCAATTATCAAATGCTGGTGAATGCTTATTTCTCACTTACAACCGAGCCTTAGCTAAGGATGTTGATCGTAAGTTGAAAGCCATGGGAGTCAGATGCATTACCGCCACGACCTACCATTCTTTCTTAACTAAAGTGTTAGGCGCTCAAAAAAGAGAAGAGACTGGACTCCCTTTTGACTCTCTAAAACTTTGTAAGAAAGGCCGTACAACTATCATTTCAGATGCAGTTAATGCAGTCAAACTAAACAATGATGCATCACCCTTGTTTAAACGACGCGACGAGTTCTTTGTCGATGAGATCGATTGGATCTTAAGAATGGGCATTTGCTCTTTAGATGAATACATAGAAGCTGATCGTATTGGTAGAGGCTCAACCCGCTTAAAAAGCGACCAACGCCCTCTCATGTATGAGGTATATGAGGAATATCTAGAACGGCTGCATGAAAATTATGATTATGACTATGAGACCATGCCGCATAAGTTTGCGCAAAGCTCTATATGTGGTAAGGCGTTATCTGAATATCGCCACATCATTATTGATGAAGGGCAAGACTTCCCTTTAGTCCTGATTCGTGCTTTTGCCGAACATATGCGTAAAGATGGCTCACTCACTTTCTTTTTAGACAATACACAGCAAGTCTATGGCCCACGCATTAGTTGGACATCAGCAGGCTTTACCAACTGTAAGCTCTGGGAGCTTCACGATAATTACCGTAACACCATCGAGATCTATAAGCTTAGCCAAGCTATAGCTTCATTAATTGAGGAGTTCGGTGACAAGACTGATGTTAACACTGTAGTACCTCCTAAAGTACATGGAGATTTGCCAAAGATTGTTGAAGTGCAAGACGAGGAGGAGCGTGAAGAGCTTATTCGCGAGCTCGCCGATATAGATTTGGAGCATGACACATGTGCCATCTTAGTTTCGTACCACTGGCAGTTCGACAAAATTAAATCGTATATACCTGACGTAGTCGATCTAAGGGATCATTTAGAGAAAGGCAATTACTTAACTCCAGGCATTTACGTATGCACCATTTACTCAGCAAAAGGCTTAGAGTTTGACACTGTCATCTTGCCTTATCTTGATGCCAAGGGCTTTATTTCACCTCATGTGGTTGAAGATGATGAGTTTAAGAACAATAAGCTCATAAAACAGCTCAAAACCCTCTATGTAGCCGTCACTCGTGCTCGCTCTCAATTGCTCATGATTTATTCAGACGAGCTGACCGAGCTAATGCCAAGTGATAGTGATCTTTATGAGAGGGTTGAAGCATAAATGTTAAGGCTGCTCTGCAGCTTTTTCATACTGTGAGCATATGCTGCAGCAAGCATCATAGCCATGCATCAGCAATAATATGTGGGAGCTTGTAGCTGCAGCGTTGATTATATGGTTAGGTGAGCAAGGTCTAATCTGATTTGATGGCGTCATGGCCTGATATGTATGGGCAGCCTCTTTTGAATTTTTTAGGTAGCGACTTATGAGTAATACAGCTAATAGTCACACTGATCAGAACATTGATGAAGAGATCCGTGATCTTGTCATCGAAAAGGGCATTACTAGGCTCTGTCACTTTACTCAGTCGCGCAACCTTGCCCATATCTTTGGTGATGGCTTAGGCATTTGCTCAACTTATGAGCTTAAAAAAGAGAAGCTGCCGTATAACGAGACGGATGAAGTGCGTTATGACCGCCATCCAGAGCTTATTTGCTGCTCTATTGAATTTCCAAATGTTTATTACTTTGCGACTTCAAGAAGTCGTGTGCAGCTGTTTGAAGACTGGGCAGTTCTCTTAATTGATCCTAAGTACATCTATCGCAAAGACACTTTGTATTGCCCATGCAATGCTGCTAAAGGCAAGGGTGCCTACTTATGCTCGGGCGCAGAAGGTTTTGAGTCGCTGTATGACTTGCATCCACGAGGCTCTAATTTCCCTCGCAGCGCGAAGCGTATGGAAGCAGCCCCAACAGATGTGCAAGCAGAGGTACTAGTCGATGGCCCGATAGCACTAGAAGATATCATTGGCGTGGTCTTTTTCGATATTGAACAGGCGCGTAGAGAACTTTTAAGACTTGAGCTTATGCAAGCTAAGCTTCCTGAAAGATGCAAGGTCTATATAAGCCAAGACTTCTATGATAAAGAAAATCTCGACACCAAGATTCGCAACAATCGCAGCGTTGAGATTCTGGAGCTACTGAGCAATGGATCTACTAAGATAGCTACCTTTGCCCCACACCATGCCTCGGATAAAGACCATAGCGCGCAGGATAATGCTGCAGACGATGTAAGGTCAGCAGAGACGAGCTCACAGAACAGCACCTCGCAAACGACCATTGAGCACGATAGCAGTTCTTCATTATCACGTGAAGAAATGTTAGAGCGTATTAAAGATGGGCTTAATGAAGGCTGCATAGTCTATAACATTCTCAATGAGGATCCATCTGACGCCCTCGATAAGGATCAGTCTGATGCCCTATTCTTGCCTTCAAGAGGTATTAAGCTAATTAGCGGCGCAAACGGCACTGGCAAGACTGTCTTAAGTATCTTAAGAGCTCTCTACTTAAGCTGTGCTGATGTTAATGACAATACGGGCAAGACCTTAGTTATTACACGTAATATGCAGTTTATGTCTTTAGTGGAAAACTCTTTAACAAATGAGTCATTGTCCAATATCGATATTAATTCTCTGAGGCTGTTTGAGGGAGATGATGTAAAAGCCTATGTAGCTCATCAAAGAGGTGTCTCGCTAGAGCGAATTAAGAACACACCGCTTATGTGTACTGGTAAAACTCGTACTAACATGATGAACAGTGCTATAGATGAGGTTAAAAGTGCCTACAGTGATTTTGCTCTCTTAGATGTGCTCTCAATTTGTTTTAATGAATTCAAGGTCATCGTCACTGAAGGTATTATTGATTCAGATGAATATATTAATCATTTACACGCTAATTCTTTAAATTTTGGATCAATTTAATAAATTTAGCAGTAAATCCGATAATTTTTTAAAAAGTAACCTATTGCTAACTTAATTGTTAATCATTTTTGCTTCTCGTTCTAGAGTCTTTCTATTTTTACTACCTTTAGGCCGACCTCTGCCTCGGTGTTCCTTCTCAAACTCCTTAGCCATTCGTTCTCTAAAGGCAATTGTACTCTTATTTAAACTCCCTTTTGGTCGTCCAACCTTTGGCTTTGAAGGCTGTAATGCCTGCACTGCAACAGTAGTATGAGCATCAGATT
>NZ_AXWV01000105.1 GCF_000482845.1 Anaerobiospirillum succiniciproducens DSM 6400 | reverse complement strand
ATGGCGATCGTTTTATCGGCGTTGACGGGGTTGTGCTACAGGCTGACGAAAATGCTGCTCAGAACATTCTAGACAGATTCTACGATACCGAAATTTCAAGGTACACCAAGAAGGAAGAGGTAAAGAGAATTCTGCTAGAACGTCTCTCCGGTGCAACTGGGCATCAATAGGCTCTAGTTGCGACATAGGTAGTGAGGATACTAACCACCTATGCCGTCAACAGAGTGCGGATAAGTCCAATAAGGATGTTTAACTTTGAACAACTTTTTTGGAACAGAGTTCAAAGGATTCAGCTTAGTAGTACAAAGCTTAAGCACATTAAGTTTTGCACTAGTCAGGCCTGAAGTTGTTTTTGCAAATGCAGGGGCATCTGCAAGTTTTGGAGATAAGTCATGACTTTTGATGAGATTAAGCAACTCATTGATGAGCATAACGTTCAGTATGCTGATTTGCGCTTTACCAACACCAAGGGTAAAGAGCAGCATATCACCTTACCAATCCACTTAATCACCGAGTCATTCTTCAGTGATGGAAAGCTCTTTGACGGTTCCTCCATGCCGGGCTGGTGCACCATTAACAAGTCTGACATGCTCTTGATGCCAATTGATGGTCCTGTATTTTTAGATCCTTTCTTCAAGGTTCCAACCATCATCATCCGTTGCGACATTCTTGATCCAACCACTTTAGCTGGTTATGAGAAGGATCCACGCTCTATTGCTCGTCGTGCTGAAAACTTCATGCGCTCTGAGGGTATCGCTGATGAGGCTTTCTTAGGCCCTGAGCTTGAGTTCTACATGTTTGATGGCATCCGCTTCAAGCACGACATGTCTGGCTGCATGTACCAGATCGAAGACTACGAGGCAGCTTGGAACTCTGACAAAGAATATACCGATCGTCCTAACTTAGGCCACCGTCCTATGGTTCAGGGTGGCTACTTCCCTGTTCCTCCAGTTGATTCTTCACAGGACATCCGTACTCAGATGTGCGATGTTTTAAAGAAGTTCGACATCGAGCCTGAGGCACACCACCACGAGGTTGGTACTGCAGGTCAAAACGAGATTGCTACTAAGTACAACTCTTTAACTAAAAAGGCTGACGAAGTTATGAACTACAAGTATGTAGTTCATAACGTTGCTAACCTGAACAACAAGACTGTAACCTTCATGCCTAAGCCAATGAAGGGTGAGGCTGGTTCTGGTATGCACTGCCACATGTCTCTTAGCAAGGATGGCAAGAACCTCTTTGCTGGCAACCTCTACGGCGGTCTGTCACAGGAAGCTTTATGGTTCATCGGCGGTATCATTAAGCACGCTAAGTCCTTAAATGCTTTCACCAACGCTTCAACTAACTCTTACAAGCGTTTAGTACCTCACTTCGAGGCTCCAGTATTATTAGCTTACTCAGCTTCTAACCGCTCAGCAGCTATTCGTATTCCTCATGCAGTTAACCCAAGCACTGCTCACATTGAGGTTCGTTTCCCAGACTGTCTGTGCAACCCATACCTTTGCTTTGCTGCCTTAACCATGGCTGGCTTAGACGGTATCATCAACCGCATCGAGCCGGGCGATCCACTCGATAAGAACCTCTACGACTTACCACCTGAGGAGTTAACCGGTATTCCTACCGTTGCTGACTCATTAGGCGAGGCTTTAGAGGCTCTTAAGGCTGACCACGAGTACCTCCTTGCTGGTGGCGTATTCACTGAGGAAGCTATTCAGTCATACATCGAGCTTAAGGCTCAAGAAGTATCCTTAGTCCGCGATACTCCACACCCAGCTGAGTTCAGCCTCTACTACAGCCTCTAATTATTAATCGGCAAGTATTCTTTCAATCAGTACTCGCCTTTATCTAGAAGCTAAAAAAGCAGCGTTAGTTATCTTGCGCTGCTTTTTTGTTTTTAGGCCTCCATATCGCCTTACAAGCGCCATCAAACATGCGCGTAGGCTGTGCATCAATGCAGCATCTTGAGCATTGTGATGCTTAAAAACATACAAGAGATTTCAAAAACCATAATAAGATGCTTCTCTGATGCTTTTAGATCGCGAAAGTGGCCTTAAATAAGCTTTTCTAGGTTAGAATATGCACACTATATTTACTGCAGTCCTGCACTAAAGAAAACTAAGTAAGCGCTTAATCTATGCTTATGCATCAGCACATTACTTTAACAGTATTGAGCTCTTAGTTTAGTTAATTAAGCTAACTAAGCTTGATACATATAGCAGCACTAAGTAATCGATCTTTTAGGAACTAACAGGAGAGTCGCGCCGGAGCTTTCATCAGGCCTCTAAAAGCGTCTGTAATTAACACAGCAAACAAAGCGCACATTGTTGTGCATCTTTACTTGCAGTTTGGTTACAGGGCAAAGCTATCATCAGGCTTGGCGCGCAATTTTAAAACATGACATCACAACGTTCCATGCTGGTAACCTCAGCTCTGCCGTATGCAAACGGACCAATTCACTTAGGCCATATGCTTGAGCATATACAGTCGGACATCTTTGTTCGCTACCACCGCGCCAAGGGTGATCAGGTCTACTACGTTTGTGCCGATGACTGCCATGGCACCCCAATTATGATCAAGGCAGGCGACATGGGCATTACCCCTGAGGAGCTTATTACTCAGGTCGGTTTAGCTCATAAAGCCGATTTCGATGGCTTCTTGATCTCATACGACAACTACTACCGCACCCATTCTCCAGAAAACCAAGAGTTCTCTACTGAGATCTACAAGAAGCTGCGTGATAATGGTTTTATTACCACTCGTACTATCTCTCAGCTTTATGATCCTGAGAAGAACATGTTCCTGCCAGATCGCTTTGTTAAGGGTACTTGCCCACGCTGCGGTGCCAAGGATCAGTACGGCGATAACTGCGAAGTATGCTCTGCTACTTATGATCCTACTGATCTTAAGGACGCTTACTCCTCAATTTCAGGTGCTAAGCCAGTCTTAAAGGACTCTGTACACTACTTCTTTGATCTGCCTAAGTTCAATGATTTCCTCAAGGATTTCATCCAAAACTCAGGTGCTGTCTCAGAGAGCATGGCTAACAAGCTCAACGAGTGGTTTGAGCAAGGCTTAAAGCAATGGGATATCTCTCGTGATGCACCATACTTTGGCTTCCAAATCCCAGATACTGAAGACAAGTACTTCTACGTATGGCTCGATGCTCCTATCGGCTATATGGCATCCTTTAAGAACTTCTGTGATAAGAACGGCGTAAACTTCGACGATTTCTTTAAGGCAGATAGCGATAAAGAGCTCTACCACTTTATCGGTAAGGACATTTTATACTTCCACTCATTATTCTGGCCTGCAACCTTAAAGGGTTCTGGTTACCGCCTGCCAAATGGCGTGTTCGTACACGGCTATGTAACCGTTAACGGCACCAAGATGTCCAAGTCCAAGGGCACCTTCATTCAGGCTTCAACCTACTTAAAGCACTTAAAGCCAGAATGCTTACGTTACTACTTTGCCTCTAAGCTCACTGATGAGGCTGTAGATATCGATCTGTCCTTAGATGACTTCCAGGCTAAGATCAACTCAGATATCGTAGGTAAGATCGTTAACCTCGCCTCTCGTTGCGCTGGCTTCATCACCAAGCGCTTTGAGGGCAAGTTAGCAGCAGAGCCTTTTGACAATGAGCTTATGGAAAAGCTCGGTTCTATTGCTGAGACTGTAAATAAGGGCTATGCATCTCGCAATTACGCTGATGCTATCCGTGCAGTTATGTCTCTTGCCGATGAGGCTAACCGCTACATCGACCGCGAGGCTCCATGGGTAATTGCCAAGGAAGAAGGTCAAGATGATAAGCTGCAGCGCGTTTGCACCGATGGTCTGAACGCATTTAAGGCTATCATCACCTACTTAAGCCCAGTTCTTCCCGAGATCGCTGATAAGGCTCGTGAGTTCTTAAACACCGATTTAGCTTTTGATGATGCAGCTAAGCCATTACTTGGCCACACCATCAACAAGTTCAGCCCAATGTTCACTCGTATCGATCCTAAGAACATTGAAGCTATGATCGAAGATAGCAAGCAAGACTTAAAGGATGCTGCATCTAAGAGCGCAAAGGCTGACGACAAGGCTAAGGCCAAGGACGGTGCTGAATCAGGCGCATCTGAGTATGAGCCTCTTGAGAGCGAAATCACCATCGACGACTTTGCCAAGATCGACTTACGTGTTGCCACTATCATCAAGGCTGAGCAAGTTGAAGGCGCGAAGAAGTTACTGCGCTTAGAGTTAGACTTAGGCTTTGAGCAGCGCCAGGTCTTTGCCGGCATTAAGTCTGCCTACAAGGATGCCGATGCTTTAGTTGGTCGCCAGGTTATCGTGGTTGCTAACTTAAAGGCTCGCCAGATGAAGTTTGGTCTGTCTCAGGGCATGGTAATGGCTGCAGGCCCAGGCGGTGAGGATATCTTCTTACTCTCCCCAGACTCTGGTGCAAAGAATGGCGATCGCGTCCACTAATAATTAGCTAACTCGCCTAGCTTCAGCCAAGCTAACCCACATAGCTTGAGCTTAGCTAGCCCATCTGCTTGAGCTTAGCTAAGCTCGACTCACAAGCCCGCAACGACCACAGTCCTTGCGGGCTTTATCATCTTAACAATAACAAAATCACCATCTAAGCACTCTCAACTCAATCAGCCACTGCTAAGCACTTTCCCAAATGAGCACCTGCACTCTATGTAAGCATGCTAAAAGCTATCAGTAGCACTTAAGCCTTGTTCTATAAGGATAAGATAGCTCACGAGCTTGATATGATCTTGTCGAGCACAATTGCTTATGAGTAAAATATTGGGCATTAAAAAAGTTATAACACTGTGCTTTTTTCTCAGAACTGAATGCCAACGCTTCTGACTTTTTACGCCACAGGAATCAAGCAAATTCAGTTTGGAGAAATTAATGGGACATCCTGACAATAGTCTGACCTCAAAGCTTTTAATGCTCTTTAAGCTTGCCGCTCCAATTGTCTTAGGCAACTTTGCTTATGCATTTCTTGGTATTACCGACATTATGATGTCTGGTTTAGCAGGAACTTCAGATCAGGCTGGTGTTGCCATTGGCGGCTCTTTCTTTATCCCGTCCATTACTTTTATTATCGGCATGATCTCAGCTACCCATCCTGTGATCTCGCGTCACTGTGGAGCGGGTAAGAAGCATTTAATTCCATATGATCATGCTCATGCGGTATTAGCCTCGTTTATTGTTGGCTGCATTATCAGCCTTATCTTGCTCTATCTTGCTTACTTTGTCATTGAGATGGACTCAGACAAACGCATGGAGCAAACCGCGATTGATTACGTTATCTACATCGCTTATAGCATGCCGGTATTTGCGCTCAACAACTCAGCTCGTGCCTTTGCCGAGGCTATGGGTAACACTAGAGCAACACTGTACTTTGGTGTGTTAGCGGTGGTCTTAAATATCCCGCTTAACTATATCTTTATCTTTGGTGAGTATGGCATGCCTGAGCTTGGTGGTGCTGGCTGTGGCCTTGCATCTATGCTCTCGATTTTTATCTCTTGCGTCGTTATCTACGCATACCTGATGCTCCATCCAAAGCTTAAAGATTACCATTGCCTTAAAAATAAGGATGGCATTAGCAAGCAAGCATTATTAAGCTTCTTTAAGCTCTCACTGCCTCTGGGCATTTCAACATCGGTTGAGGCCTCATGCTTTTCTTTAATTGCCATCATCTTAAGCCCACTTGGCTCAACACAAGTATCAGCTCATTCCATTACCATGTCGCTGACTAACTTTGTGTTTAATATTCCGCTGTCATTGGGTATCGCCACAGCGATTATGGTGGGATATGCCATTGGTCAAAATAACCTTGAGTCGCTCAAGATGAATATCAAGGCAGCCTACGCCTCGACGATTTTCACTATTGTAGTAAGCGTGAGCATTCTGCTGCTCGGTAGCCATGCCCTGCCAGCACTCTTTAGTGATGATCCTGAGGTATTGGCATTAGCCACAGCTTTAATGTTCTTTTCAGCCTTTAACCAATGTTTTGAGAGCATTCAGACCATTCAAGCCTTCATCTTGCGTGGTTTTAAAGACACAACCACCATCTTGATCGTCACTTTCATTGCCTTTTACTGCGTTGCTCTGCCAATTGGCTATAGCCTCTGCTATGGCTATATCACACTGCCATTTGACAGCTTCTTTGCCCAAACCGGACTTAAAGGCCCACGTGGCTTCTGGATTGGTCTTCTGTGCGGACTCATTGCTGCAGCTGTGCTCTATCGCTTCCGTGTAATCTACCATTACCGCAAGCTCAAAGACGCAGCTCTTCACGGCCACCGCCTAACCTAACATCAGTTAGCAAATTATCAAAAGCTATAGTTAAGGTTAATGCGGCCTAAAACCCGCAAACCCAATTATGACAAAGGCAGCTTACGCTGCCTTTTTCATATCAATTAGCCCCCAACGCTTGTCAACACTCTTTTCTCTAGCCCCAAATAAATAAGGCCGCTATGGAAAGCGGCCCTAAAAGATATGAGATATGAGAAAACTAAACTTTTATTAGCGACCTATTAACCGCCAAGTAAGCTAAGAGCTACGGTAGGACGCTGGTTAGCCTGAGACAGAATTGTCTGAGAGGCCTGCTGAATAATCTGGTTCTGAGTTAAAGCTGCAGTCTCAGATGCAAAGTCAGTATCACGAATACGGCTGCGTGCATCTGACTCATTCTCTGCAATGGAGCTCTGATTGCGAATGGTGCTTTCCATACGATTTTGTATTGCGCCTAGGGCCGCACGCTTAGAATCTACAGCCTCAATCATCTTATCGATGTTTGCTAAAGTTGCCTGAGCAAAGCTTGCTTGGCATACTACCCAACGTACAGTGTTATTTTCTTCTAAGAGACCAGATTTGGTAAGATCTGCTTTTTGCTTAGCTTCTACATTACCCATTGCAGCAATGCCACTCAAGTGAAATCCTCTTGACATGGCAAGTGTAATCATGTCTTGTGAATTAGCGCCGACCTGGAAGAAATACTCGCCCTTAGCATTCTTTAATGTGTCAACATTTGGAGCACCTTTACTCATAAGTACATGAGCTCCTGCAAATGTTGTTTTTTGGCCAATACGAGTGATCTCTTGGCAAAGAGAGTTAACCTCTTCTTGCAGAGCTTTACGATCTTTAGCAGTATTGGTACCGTTAGCAGCCTGAACAGCTAAAGTACGGATACGCTGTAGCATGTTTGTAGTTTCGTCTAACGCACCTTCGATGGTCTGAGCTAAGGCAATACCGTCGTTAGCATTACGATTTCCCTGATTTAAGCCATTTATCTGGGAGGTTAAACGATCGGCGATCTGGAGGCCAGCTGCGTCATCTTTAGAGCTGTTGATGCGAAGACCAGATGATAAACGCTGATAAGAGGTGTTTAATGCAAGAGTGGAGTTAGCGAGCTTACGCTGTGCGTTAATGGAGCTCACGTTAGTGTTAACGTATAAAGCCATATTTCTCTCCTTATCGATTATCAGTAGAGAGATGCCTTACAAGCTCAATCTCCACCATGTAATACATGCAATCTATGTATTCGTAAAGGGCAGTGCATGCCGCTTACGAATAAACAGTCTGCAAAAATTCTTTCTCAAATAAGGCCGTTATGGCGGACGGCCTTAAGCGATATGAGAAAACTTAACTTTTAGTTGCGACCTATTAACCGCCGAGTAAGCTTAAAGCTACGGTAGGACGCTGGTTAGCCTGAGATAGAATGGTCTGAGAGGCTTGCTGAATAATCTGGTTCTGAGTTAAAGCTGCAGTCTCAGATGCAAAGTCAGTGTCGCGAATACGGCTGCGAGCATCAGACTCATTCTCAGCAATGGAGCTCTGGTTGCGGATGGTGCTTTCCATACGATTTTGGATCATAGCTGCGACATCTTAGCTGCTTAAAATAACCCGAATAGTGTAATATTTTTATACGTATTATAACTTCTATCGACGCTTATAATGTTGTATCTAGGATTTTGAAAATTTAGATATAGGTCGCAAAAATCTACATTCACTGCACCAAAACGGTGATTTTGTAAAATTGGGGCTTGCGTAGAGGATGGTAGTTGGTGATCATTAAAATTGGCGCTTTTTAGAAAGCTAATTTTAACTAACTAGAGTAGATGCTTTGTAGGTAAGTCAGATTTGACTGTTTTTAGGTAGGCACATTTATCATGTGATAGCTATTTAATTACAGGCAA
>NZ_AXWV01000104.1 GCF_000482845.1 Anaerobiospirillum succiniciproducens DSM 6400 | reverse complement strand
TATGGGTTTGTTTCTGAATGGTGGGTCGTGAGGGGATCGAACCCGCGACCAACGGATTAAGAGTCCGCTGCTCTACCAGCTGAGCTAACGACCCATTACAGAAACCGCCTGAAGTTTTTAAGTGGTGGGCTGTGAGGGACTTGAACCCTCGACCAATGGATTAAAAGTCCACTGCTCTACCACTGAGCTAACAGCCCGCTTCAGGGCGTCAGTGACTGCTGTCAACTGACGAGGGTGTATTGTACTGAAATCTAAGCCCCACGCAAGTACTTTTTCAAAAAATTTTAAAAATTTTTTAACCTTAACCAAACAAAGCCCGCATTTAAGCCATTTTCAGCACATTAAAAGATCAGGCAAGATCCTAAGTCACGATCAAAACTCATGGTTAATATGCCCTTTTTTGATGTTCTAGCCACCATTTTGCTACATCAAGACATTTTAAACACCAAAAAAATACTCCCTAGCTCACTTAACTTTTAAACAATAAGTGTCGCGATTGCTAATTTGAGTGCAAACACATTGCACTGCTGCATATGTATGTATGTGAAAGCCTAGGTTCGATACTATCAAGTGCAACCTACTACTTATTATTGATAGCACTATCAAACTTGATTAGGTTGGCTCTGAGCGTAGTTAAGTAGATGTGCTCGTAATGGATGCAAAGCTTCATTTTCATTTGCTCTATTACTTAGTGCTATTTATAGTAGTTTTATAACACTACTCTTTTGGTAGATGTAGGGCGCTATTCTTTTTTTGTCGATTGTGACTTTAGTTATCAGGCTGAGATTTGCCTAATTGACAAGCATGCGCCTTTGACATAGCATCAGCGCAACTTTAAGCACGGGATCAATGCCAAGCTTATGCTATTTCAAACATCCTTATGATGATGTTTGTGCATTATCTTCTAGCTGTTAGCTATTAAATGGAATAATGGACTATGCCTCAGACTCTTGAAGAACTTCTTCCAGCCAATCTTGGTGCTGAGTATTGCTACCAAAAAGCCAAACTCACTAAGGCACTTGAGAATCCTCAATCAGCCGAGTTCGACATGCTCTATGCAATGGTTGCCGAGAGAATGGCTAAGGCTAATCCTCCTTTAATCATTCCATATGTAGAAGTATGTATCTCTGCTCAGTGCACCTTAAACTGCCGTGATTGCGCTAACTTCATGCAAACCTATGCCAACATGGGCCGTGCTAAGCCTATGGATATTGAGGCAGTTAAGTCTTGGGTAGTGTCATTTATTGAGGCAGTTGACCACATTCTCACCTTACGCGTCATGGGTGGTGAGCCTCTTATGCAAAAGCAGTTTATAGAGTTCTTTAAGTTCCTTTTAACTCTGCCAAAGCTGCAGCATATTCAGATCGTTTCTAACGCTACCTTAATGCCAAAAGATGAGCTTTTAGATCTGATGGCCAACAATAACAAGGTCTCATTCTTCTTTTCTAACTACGGACCAAACGTTGCTCCTCATTATAAGAAGATCATCGATACCTGCTTAAACCGTGGCGTTATGGTTCAGACTACCGATGAGGACATCTCATGGTTTGAGATGGGCGACACCTCTGATCGCGGTCTTAATGACGAGCAAAAAGAAGCTGTGTATAAAGCTTGTCCAAATAATTGCCGTCACATCTGGGATGGTGAGTTCCATCACTGCCCACGCTCAGCTCACGCCAAATACTTAGGCCTTATTGATGTACCTGAGCAAGATTACGTGCCACTTACTAAGCTTGATGTTGCCGAGCGTCGCGAACGTATTCGCGCTATGTATGACGCTAAGTTTATTGAAGCTTGCAACCACTGCGGCTTAAATAAGGATGTTAAGTTTGTAAAACCTGGCATTCAAATTAAAGTAGACAGATCAGCTAGAGCTCCAAAAACTACTGCTAAAGCAGTGACTGGCAAGAAAAAGAAAAGCTAGTAGCTATTTCAAATAGCCCCATATTCCTGATAACGCCTCTGCATTTGCAGGGGCGTTGTCGTTTCTAGGCTATAGAACGGGTGCAGTCTATTATTATCGAAGTATGCCAAGTACTGCCTGCTAAATAGCTTTAATGATCATAGTGCCTAGTTGTGCTTATACGATCTTTAGCAAGATTTGGATAACGCTCTCTTGGTAAAGGTACGGTTGTAAATGGCCTTCAAGATGGATTATGTCATTGACACCTTGTAAAGATGTTCTTTATAGACAGTAATGGAAACTTGATGAGCTTACGAGGGATGAGTCAGTTTTGGATGTTGAGGTTATTTATGGATGAGTCTGCCTTTTTATGGTGAGGTTAATTGTCTGACATCCAGTGCAAAAGAGTTAGGTAAGCGAAAATGGCTAAATTTGGGCAAGTAATGGCTAAAAAGTATCGTATTGTGCCCTAGATACCAATACTAAAACCAGCAAACAAGCTTGATTTTGTGATGTTATTCGCTAAAATAGGTAGGACTTTGGCTGTAGTGTTTCAAGCATAGGAAAAGAACGACGCAAAAGTTTTAAGAAACGAGCTTATCTCAACTCTTAAAGCTGATGAGAGTCTGATTTCCTCAGCCTACTTGGCTTAATTTCAAGCTCTCAATTGATGCGTCTTTGGAGTGTGCTAAATGGTAAAAGGCAACGAATTCGTAGTAAAGATACGAGCCAATGCCTTTGCTATTTCTTTTGGCAATAACACCAAGGATAGCTCAGAGATGAGTGGTGATCTTATTTCACTTTCAAATGCGCGCTTTATGCGCGTGTTTTGTATCAGCACTATATAATTTCTGAGTTTGCATTGCGGGCTGAAAGCTAAGCTTCCTGCCTGCACGCGTGCGCGTCATATCCATTGTACTTAATGTAATCCATGTTCATCATGGCGCTCTTTAAGTAACACCTCTGCTTTAAACAAAGTCATTCGATGTCAAACAAGGTAAGCCATGTACTTACCGTTAACATGCATCTAACAACATTTAAGATTGGACTAAAGTAAACAGCTACTTGTTAGCAAGTTACTAGCTAAGCATAGATTGAACGCAGCTTAGACAGTTCCTAATTGATTGAACTTTACGGTTAGATCTAGCTTGTACTCTTTTGGCATCGTCGCGCTTTGTTTAGCGTCATTTTTAAGCCAAAACGTGTTCAATAAAAATACCGTCGCACTGGTGGATATTTATTCAATAAGTCTGCTCCATGAGCAGGCTCAATTTGACACGTCTAATGCTTGCAAAACACCTAAAGTCACTTGTATCAGCTCAGAATTTTGGAGGTATTTGTGGCTAGTACCGCAATCCTTGCACTTGCTGATGGCACAGTATTCAAAGGCAAAGCTTTTGGTGCCGCAGGTGTCACTTTAACCGGTGAAGTTGTCTTCAATACTTCTATGACCGGCTATCAGGAAATCCTCACCGATCCGTCCTATACTGGCCAGATTGTTACTTTAACTTACCCACATATAGGTAATTACGGTACCAATAGCGAGGATATGGAATCAAATCAGGTTTGTGCTCAAGGTCTTATCGTTCGTGACCTGTCCTCTGTAGCCTCTAACTTCCGCTCTGACACATCATTAAGCGATTTCTTGGCTAAGTATCAAAAGCCAGGTATCGCAGGCATCGATACCCGTATGCTTACCCGTATTCTGCGTGAAAAGGGTGCTCAAAACGGTTGCCTTACCACTGATCCAAGCATCAGTGCTGATGAAGCTGTCAAGCTTGCTCAAGAATGCCCATCCATGAAGGGCTTAGATCTTGCCAAGGTTGTATCCACTAAAGAAGTTTATGAGTGGACTGACGGCGAGTGGACCTTAGGTAAGGGCTACAAGAAGCAAGATGCTGCTTCTTTACCATACCATGTAGTTGTCTACGACTTCGGTATCAAGATTAATATTCTGCGTATGTTAGCCCAGCGCGGCTGTCGTCTGACTGTTGTTCCAGCACAGACTCCTGCTGAAGAGGCTTTAAAGTACAATCCTGATGGCATCTTTATGTCCAATGGTCCAGGCGATCCAGAGCCATGTACTTATGCTCAAGAGGCTATCAAGGTCTTCGTAGAAAAGAAGATTCCTTTATTCGGTATTTGCTTAGGCCACCAGCTCTTAGGCTTAGCCTCTGGTGCTAAGACCATTAAGATGAAGTTTGGTCACCACGGTGCTAACCACCCAGTGCGTGATGTTGAGTCAAATACCGTATACATCACCTCACAAAACCACGGCTTCTGCGTTGATAAGGACACTCTCCCTGATAACGTTAAGGCTACTCACTTCTCATTATTCGACGGTTCTTTACAAGGCATCGAGCGTACTGATGCGCCTGCATTTAGCTTCCAGGGTCACCCTGAGGCATCTCCAGGCCCTCATGATGTAAGCCCGCTTTTCGATCACTTCATCGAACTGATGCGTAACAACACTAAGTAGGACCGGAGGAATTTATGCCAAAGCGCACTGACATAAAAAGCATTTTAATTTTAGGTGCCGGCCCTATCGTTATCGGCCAGGCATGTGAGTTCGACTACTCAGGTACTCAGGCCTGCCGTGCTTTACGTGAAGAAGGCTACCGCGTCATTTTAGTTAACTCTAACCCAGCTACTATTATGACCGACCCTAACATCGCTGATGCTACCTACATTGAGCCAATCGATTGGCGTGTAGTAGAGCACATCATCGAAAAGGAGCGTCCTGATGCAGTTCTGCCTACCATGGGTGGTCAGACCGCATTAAACTGCGCCTTAGATTTAGAGCGTCATGGCGTGTTAGCTAAGTACGGCGTTGAGATGATCGGCGCTAATGCTGACACCATTGATAAGGCAGAAAACCGTGAGCGTTTTGACGCTGCCATGAAGAAGATTGGCCTTGCTTGCCCACGTGCTGGCATTGCCCACTCTTTAGAAGAGGCATGGAAAGTTCAAAACGAAGTTGGTTTCCCTTGCATTATCCGTCCTTCCTTTACCATGGGTGGTACTGGTGGCGGTATTGCTTATAACCCAGAAGAGTTTGAGGCCATCTGTACTAAGGGTCTTGAAAGCTCACCAACTCATGAGCTCTTAATCGACGAGTCCTTAATCGGCTGGAAAGAGTACGAGATGGAAGTGGTACGTGATCGCAAGGACAATTGCATCATCGTTTGCTCCATCGAAAACTTCGACCCAATGGGTATCCACACTGGTGACTCCATCACTGTAGCCCCTGCTCAGACCTTAACTGACAAGGAATACCAGATCATGCGTGACGCCTCTATGGCTGTTTTACGTGAGATCGGTGTTGAGACTGGTGGTTCTAACGTACAGTTTGGTATCAACCCAGTTGATGGCCGTATGGTCATCATCGAGATGAACCCACGTGTATCCCGTTCTTCAGCTTTAGCATCTAAGGCAACTGGTTTCCCAATTGCTAAGGTAGCTGCAAAGCTGGCTGTTGGTTACACCTTAGATGAGCTTGGCAACGACATTACTGGCAACTTAACCCCTGCCTCATTCGAGCCTTCCATCGACTACGTTGTTACCAAGGTTCCTCGCTTCAACTTTGAAAAGTTCCCAGGCTCTAACGACCGTCTGACCACTCAGATGAAGTCTGTTGGTGAAGTTATGGCTATTGGCCGTACCTTCCAAGAGTCTCTGCAAAAGGCTCTGCGTGGTCTTGAAACCGGTAAGTGCGGTTTCGATCCTCGTATCGACATGAACCACAAGGAAGCCCGTACCAAGATCCTGCACGAGCTTGAAGATGCTGGTGCACACCGTATTTGGTACATTGCTGATGCCTTTAGAATGGGCATGACCGTAGAAGAGCTCTTTGAGTACACCCGTGTTGATCCATGGTTCTTAGTACAGATCAAAGAAATCATCGACATTGAAAAGTCACTTTCCGGTCGTACCTTAAAATCCATCGACGCAGATGAGATGCGTGATCTTAAGTCACGCGGCTTTGCTGATGCACGCTTAGCTCAGTTACTCCACGTAACTGAAGATATGGTGCGTGAGCGTCGTTGGTTACACGAGGTTTACCCAACCTTCAAGCGCGTTGATACTTGTGCTGCTGAGTTCTCTACTCCAACTGCTTATATGTACTCAACTTATGAGCAAGAGTGTGAGGCTAACCCATCAGATCGCCGCAAGATCATGATCTTAGGTGGTGGCCCTAACCGTATCGGTCAGGGTATCGAATTCGATTACTGCTGCGTACACGCTTCTATGGCGCTGCGCGAGGACGGATTTGAGACCATCATGGTTAACTGCAACCCAGAGACTGTTTCTACTGACTATGACATCTCAGATAGACTGTACTTTGAGCCAGTTACCTTAGAAGACGTTTTAGAAATTGCCCGTGTTGAGAAGCCAGAGGGCGTGATCGTTCAGTTCGGCGGTCAGACCCCACTCAAGCTTGCTAAGAAGCTCGAAGAGGCTGGCGTACCTATCATTGGTACCTCTCCTGATGCAATTGATAAGGCAGAAGATCGTCAGCGCTTCCAAGAAGCTGTAGATAAGTTACAGTTACTCCAGCCAAAGAACGGCACTGCTATTTCCTTAAATCAGGCTGTTTCTATTGCTGAGAACATCGGCTACCCACTCGTTGTACGTCCATCCTACGTATTAGGCGGTCGTGCAATGGAAGTTGTATACGATGAGGATGATTTACGCCGTTACTTCAATGAGGCTGTAAAGGTATCCAACAAGTCTCCTGTTCTGCTCGACAAGTTCTTAGATCACGCTGTTGAAATCGATGTTGACGCTGTATGCGACGGCAACCTGGTTGTAATTGGCGGCATCATGGAGCACGTTGAGGAGTGTGGTGTTCACTCTGGTGACGCTGCTTGCGTACTCCCACCTTGGCACTTAAGCGAGGAAATCAAGGAGCGCATTATCAAGATCTCCAAGGATCTTGCTATGGAGCTTGAGGTTCGTGGCCTCATGAACGTTCAGCTGGCTGTACGTGATGATGAGATTTACCTCATCGAGGTTAACCCACGTGCTGCACGTACCATTCCTTTTGTATCCAAGGTAACCTCACTGCCTTTAGCCAAGATTGCTGCTCGTATTATGACCGGCAAGACCTTAGCTGATCAGGGCGTTACCAATCAGGTAATTCCTCCTTACTACTCAGTTAAGGAAGTAGTACTGCCATTCCATAAGTTCCCAGGCTCAGACCCTATCTTAGGCCCTGAGATGCGTTCAACTGGTGAAGTTATGGGTACTGCTAAGCTCTTCCCTGAGGCTTATGCAAAGGCTCAGTTAGCTGCTTCTGCTGAGATCGTACGTAAGGGTCGTGTACTGCTCTCTATCCGTAATTCCGATAAGGACGTGCTGCCAGAGCTGGGCCGCAAGTTAATCGAGCACGGATTTGAGCTGGATGCAACCGGCGGTACCTATCAGTGCTTAGTTGATGCTGGTATTCCTGTTACCCGCGTAAAGAAGGTTTACGAAGGCCGTCCAAACATTTTAGACGCCATCAAGTCAGCCCGTTACGACTGGGTCATTAACACTACTGAGGGTCGTCAGTCTGTTAAGGACTCCCGTCAGTTACGTGCTAGTGCTCTGCAGCATCACATTAGCTACTGCACTACCATCAATGCAGCATTTGCAACCGTTGACTCTATCGGTGAAGACGAGTTTGCAACTGTACACTCCATTCAGGAGCTGCATCAGATGATTGCTGACAATGAGGCAGCTAAGAGCTAATCCAAGCTTTAATTTAAAGCTGTAGTTTCTACTAGCCACAACTACAGCGCTAAAAGTAAGCTTTAAAAGGCAGGCCATAGGCCTGCCTTTTTCAATTCAAGAAAAGCTAATCCCACCTTACTTGCTCAATGAGCAGCTACAGGCTACATACAAGAGAAATCATCACAACCAACCCAAAATACACTGAACAATGGCTCAAAAGCAAAAACACATGTTCTCATAAAGCTAGATTGCTGCATAAGTACAAGCTATACAATTAGCTTATTTATCGCGTTTGACTGTACATAGGTGCAAATACACTCCAAAAAAGTTTAAGCAAGTGTTGCATCCTAGTTAAAACTCGGTATAATGTGCGCACAACCTATGCGGATGGATGGCAGAGCGGTTGAATGCAACGGTCTTGAAAACCGTCGAGGATTTGCGTCCTCCGTGAGTTCGAATCTCACTCCATCCGCCATCAGGTACTCAAGCGGCTTTAAGGCCGTTTTTTTTGTACCCAAAATCATAGATACAACATTTCTAAACATATCAAGCCCTTTCGCCCACTACTTAGTTAGTCGAGCACTACTACATGCACTCAGCCATTTTCAATCTAAGTCAACGTGCAAAGCACAACGCCGCATTACAACCTTACTCCGGCACAGCAGCTAATGCTCCAATTATCTGCCCACAGCACGCTCTTA
>NZ_AXWV01000103.1 GCF_000482845.1 Anaerobiospirillum succiniciproducens DSM 6400 | reverse complement strand
AGCTGTTGAGCAGGCTGCCCCAGCACCTGTTGCAGAGCAAGCCGCACCTGCTCCTGAGGCAAAGCCAGCTGTAGAACAGGCTGCCCCAGCACCTGCTGCTGAGCAAGCAGCTCCTGCTCCTGAAGCTAAGCCAGATTTAGAACAGGCTGCCCCAGCACCTGCTGCTGAGCAAGCAGCTCCTTCCCCTGAGTCTAAGCCAGCTGTTGAGCAGGCTGCCACAGCACCTGTAGCTGAGGAAGTAGTTGAGACTACCGATGATGAGGCCGTTGAGGCTTTTGATAAGGCCGCTGCACAAGAGCAAGCTGCTGCTCAAGTAGCTGCAGCACCAGTTGCCGAAGTTACAACTCAGGTTCCTCTCTCACTGTACGCTGAGCTCCCAGTGGTTGCTGATCTCGTAGCCATGGCTAATGTAGTTGAGGTTGAAGTTGCTACTGTAGAAGCTGCTGAGACTCCTGTTGCTCAAGAGAAGGCAATGGAGACCGCTCCACAGCCAGAGTTATACGCTGAAGAGCTCAAGAAGGAAACTGTTGAGCCAGTTGCTGAAGAATTAGTTAAGGCTGAGACTGTAGCTGCAGCTGCTGCCGATGCTGTACTGGCTGTTGCTGGTGATGCATTACCAGAGACCACTGCTAAGGTAGAGGCTGTACAAAGGGCTTCTGAGGCTGTAGTTAAGGCTGTATCAGCTGAGGCTGCCAAGGAGCGTAATGTAGTAATTGCTAAGGATCAGCCACAGGTTAAGGGCTTTAAGCCAATCTATGAGGATGTTCCTTCTGTTTCTGGCTTCAAGCCAATCTTAGAGGACCACCCAACTGTTCAGGGCTTTGATCCAGTTGTTATCGATCAGCCACAGGTTAAGGGCTTCTACCCATCCCAAAAGCAGGCAACTCAGGCTCCAGTTCGTCATCCAGCTATGACCGCCCCAGCTCCTGTTGCTCCAATAGGCCTCCAGCCATCACTGCAGTTTGTTCCAGTTGGTGAAGCTACTATCCAGTACATCGAAGTTGCACCAGGTCAGTTCCAGGCAGTTCAGGTTGTTCCAGTACAGCCAGTTCAGATCCAGCCTTTAAACACCAAGACCTACGGCAATGTTCACTACCAGCAAGTAGTTCCTGCTCCAGAGGCTAAGGCTGCTCCTGTTGAGGCCGCTCCAGCTCCAGTTGCTCCTGTAGCTCCTGAGGCCGCTCCTGTTGAGGCCGCTCCAGCTCCAGTTGCTCCTGAGGCTGCCCCTGTTGAGGCTGCTGTAGCTCCTGTTGCTCCTGCAGCTGTTCAGGACGGCTTTATGAACATTGTTCCTCTCAAGCCAGCTGCTCCAGCTGTTAAGGCCGCTCCAGCCCCTGTAGAGGCTGCTCCAGCTGCAGTTGCTCCTGCAGCTCCAGTTGAGCAGGCCCCAGTTGCTCCAGAGGCTGCAGTTGTTGTTGCTGAGCCAGCAGCAGTTGAGCAGGCTCCTGTAGCTCCACAAGATGCATACGCTGATGGCTATGAGTATGTTGAAGGTGCAGACGAGTACGAGTATATGGAAATCACCCCAAGTGATGATGGTGCTTCAAACATGGATGACTTACCAGATCCAATCATCATCATGCCAGACTCAATCCCAGAGAACCTTCCAGAGGGTGTAACTCCTGAAGACTTAGTTGGTACTACTTACCCAACCATCAAGCCAAATCAGGAATAAGCTTTCTAGCTAAATCCATCGCTATTTATTAGCAGCAAGAACCCAGGTTTATCCTGGGTTTTTGCGTTTTTAAGCCTGATAAAGCAAGGCGGCCTTGAACTATTTGGCTCTTCAGTCACGCTTGAACTATTTGGCTCTTCAGTCACGCTTGAACTATTTGGCTCTTCAGTCACGCTTGAACTATTTGGCTTGCATTCTTCAAAGCTCTGCATGCATTACATGTATGGATGCTAGGTGTGGTTAATTTAGTGGTTTACGAATGGTTAACTGATCGTTTGGCTCATGAAAGTTATTATTAAGATTGTCGGTATTTGAGCGATTTTTGGGGCTAGGCGGTATCTATAAAGTCTGGTTTTATGGCTAAGATACCTATTTCGGATGCTAATTTAGGCGATATTTGTGGGATTTAACTTAGATTTAACTTTTGTAAGACTGCAAGCTTAACTATTCTCAACTAAGATGCTATTCAAACAACAACAATAAAAGTATGCCCGACCTTAGAGACATTAGCTAAGCTCTTATGAGCTTACTCACCTGTGGTGGTTTTCTTTGGTTTGGCTGCTTTTTTATGCTTGCTGTACAGAGAAGATTACTTTAAGTAAGTCTTTAATCTTACAGCTACAAACAGAATTCTCCATAAGTAGTTGCTTGTGTGCGATCTAGCTTTGCAAAGTTAACAGCCTTAAGCACCACCGCTTAGAACGTCCTCCCTACTTTGCTATCTTCGCCTGTTATCTACACAATGCATCTTTTATAGTTGCGCTTGCTCCATCAGCTACCATTTTTAAGCCATTGCATAGCAAGTAATGATTAAAGCTATGCACGAGTTTAGATAGGCTTTACAATGGATTTAGACTTATGTTAGTGAGCTATTGAAAGTTCAAAGAAATTTCTTTTGCCCTTTGAACTTGACAATAGTAGAGAGTAACGCAACACTAACCATTAGCACTTAACGGTGTTCTACTACCTTTCAGCTTGAGTTTAAGTCTGATCGAGGACCCTATGATCTTTTACGTAGAAGATGACAACAGCATTCGCGAGATTGTTTTATACACTCTAAGCTCTATGGGCTTTGAAGCAAAAGGCTTTGAAGATGGCCAAAGCTTCTTAAAAGCTCTTGAAACAGAACGCCCTTCTTTAGTAATGCTTGATGTAATGCTGCCAGATTATGATGGCGTTGAATTGTTAAAACTCCTCAAGCGCAACGCCCGCACCAACGATCTGCCAGTGATCATGGCCACTGCACGTGGCGCTGAAATCGAAAAGATTCGTGCCTTAGACTTAGGCGCTGATGATTACCTTGCTAAGCCATTCTCCATGATGGAGATGGTCGCTCGTATCAAGGCTGTATTACGTCGCTACAAGAGCGAAAAGCCAAAGGTGCTTGAGGCTTCCAACTTAACCTTAGATGAAAGCAGTCATACTGTTAAAGAAGGCGATCGCTCTATTGAACTTACTTACAAAGAGTACGAGCTTTTATCTTTACTGCTCAAGCATCAAGGTCGCGTTTATAGCCGTGAGCAAATCCTCGATCTCATTTGGGGTCACAACTACGACGGTGAAAACAGAACTGTAGACGTTCACATCCGTACTTTACGCTCCAAGCTTGGCGATGCAGCCTCATTAATCAAGACTGTTCGTGGCGTAGGCTACAAGCTCGAGTGCAGCTAAGAGTTTATAAGGCCCCGATGGCCTAAGCATACATTTCCTTTTGTTCACAAAGGCCATGAGAGCTAATCTTATGGCCTTTTTTGTAATCAGCTTATAGTGCTTAGCTCGCTTGGCGCGATCATTAATTTAACTTGTTTTAGTGATCCTAGTATTTTTAGGTTAAAGCCTAAATATATGGGATTTGTCTGTCAAAATTGTCGCGCATTTGCTTAACAAATTCTTAATGATCGTGTGTAAGAATCTATCCGTTCGACAAGCCTTAAGTCCTGTTCTAAAGGCAAAGGATATAATCGATTTTTTGTATAACAATACATTGTTAAGTACGATCGTGACTTAACAAAGCAATGTGTGCTGTTAATTCTTTTGTTAATTAATAGCCACTTAGCTATCTACTTTTGATAGCTTAACCTCTTATATACTAGTACTTGCGTACCTACCATGGTTGGAAAGAGTTGTGCGAAAGAAGATCTTTAAAGCCTGTCTGCAACTGTCTATCGGTCTGATGGCCGTGTTGTCTAT
Organism: Anaerobiospirillum succiniciproducens DSM 6400; assembly: GCF_000482845.1. GTDB lineage: Bacteria > Pseudomonadota > Gammaproteobacteria > Enterobacterales > Succinivibrionaceae > Anaerobiospirillum > Anaerobiospirillum succiniciproducens. The sequence goes on along the minus strand of NZ_AXWV01000103.1, from coordinate 4,646 downwards.
CGCAGCAGTATTGATTCATCAGTTCTTAAAGACACAAGAAGATCTCTCACGTCTTGAGAATTTTGGAAGTGTCATTGCCGATGCTATTGATCTGCATGGCATCGACTTTCTCAAAGATAACACTTACTCCTGGATGCGTATCTCTGTCATTTCCCAAGATGGCACCATACTTTATGACAGTGCTTTTGATGAGAATACTCTTGATAATCACCGCACCCGTGCAGAGGTAGATGATGCTATTCACAAGGGCAAGAGTACTATCAGCCGCTATTCTAATACGCTCAAGAAGCAGACTTACTACCATGCTATTCATCTTAAGAATGGCTATGTACTACGCCTGTCTTTCTCAAGTGACAGTGTCTATCTGTACACTCTTAACTTTATGGCATTCTTAGCAATACTGCTGTGCATTCTGATCGTGTTCTGCTATTACATTGCCACCTTGCTGTCTCGCTCCATCATTGAACCTATTGATAAGATCAACCTCAATACTATCAAGCCTAACTCAAATAGCATTGATAATGTGTACAACGAGCTGCGTCCGTTTATAAGACGTATTACCTCACAGCAGCTTAAGATCGACGAGCAGTATCAAGAGCTCCGTTTGCGTGCTAATGAATTCCAAGCCATTACTAAGAGTATGTCTGATGGCTTAATCATGCTCAATGCAGATGGCAATATCATCTCCATTAACAAGATTGCTCGTAAGATCTTCGCGGTTACAAAAGAAGACTGCCTCAATCAAAACTACTTGGCTATTGATAACTTTGAGTACCTCAAAGATATGATGGCTCAGGTAAGCGAGAAACCAAAGCAGACCCGTAATATCGTCCGTGATGGTAGAGATTATGAGCTCCGCTTTAGCCGCATTGAAGATAGCGGCATCTGCATTGGCTATGCGATCATCATTTTAGATATAACCGATAAGAAGCGTACTGAGAAGCAACGTCAAGAGTTCACTGCTAACGTATCTCATGAGCTTAAGACTCCATTGCAGTCAATTATTGGTTATTCAGAGATGATGGCCAATGGCTTTGTTAAGGCAGGTGATATTAAGCACTTTGCCTCCCGTATCAATAAGCAAAGCAGCCGCCTTAAGACCTTAATTGAAGACATCATTTTCCTCTCACAGCTTGATGAAGGCCAAGTTGCGATTATGGAGCCTATCTCCATTAGTCAAACTTGTCGCGAGGTCTTTGATAACTTACAAGAAAAAGCTCAAGAGCATGGTATTACGCTGAGTGTTGTAGGTTCCGATATAAAGTTCATCGGTGTAAGCCGTTACATCTACGAGCTTATCTACAATCTCACAGACAATGCTATTCGCTATAACAGCGAAAACGGTAGCGTTACCGTTTCAATGCAAACTACTAACAATAAGTATTTAATCACTGTTGCTGATACCGGCATTGGTATAGCCCCTGATGAGCAATACCGTATCTTTGAACGCTTCTATCGCGTAGATAAGTCCCACTCACGTCAAACTGGTGGCACGGGCTTAGGCCTGTCTATCGTTAAGCGTGTGGTACTCTATCATCAAGGTAAGATTCGTATTAACTCAGAAGTGGGTAAAGGAACTACCTTTACTATCACCTTCTACAAGGACAAGTTAGCTGAGCTTAAAGAGTCTAATGAACGTCGCCAATTAGAACTGCTGCAAGAAAGTGAAAAGGAAATGGCGATCTCTGATGCTATTACTGCAGAGCAAGCTATAGAGAACTTCCGCCTTAAAAAGCAAGAACTTGAAAACTTATCTAAAGAGGCCATGATCTCAATGGCTGCCGATGAGCTTGCAGCTAAGAATAAAGCTACAGCTGCTCAAAGCAGTGAATCAAATGGCAAAACAAGTACTATCGTAGCTGATAGTGATGACTTAAATGCTGTTTTTGAAACCCCTGATACCACGCTTAGCGTGAATGATGCTTTAGATGCAGCTAAGAAAAATCATGCCCCAAATAGCCTTGTAGATATCCAAAGTAAGGATGCCTTGCTCAAAATATCAGATGCACTATCAGAGCCTAGAGATATCTCATCCTTAAGCAATAATGAAGTTACCTCTAAAGCTTATGATGAGTTAGCTGATAGTGACTTACAAGCTAACCGTAGTTCTAGCACAAGTAGTTATGAGATAGACGCAAGCAAGATAAGCGAATCCACTACTACATCAAAGAGCGGCCATAAAGCCGCTGACAAGAAGGTCAGCACAAGGGCCACTAAGTCTGCATCAGCTAGCAGTTCAGCTGTAAAGAAACCACGTACTAGAAAAACTACCACTAGTACCAAAAGCCGCACTAGGACTAGCAAGGCTAAAGACTCAAGCGAAGAGCAATCTAAGTCAACTTAAATCATGCTCTCATTAAGTTTAGGTCTGAGATCTAGTAAAGATAGAAATACATCTCTTCATCTCAGGCCTCAACTAGTGGCCATCAACGAAAAAGCTCAGCAAATGCTGAGCTTTTTTCTTTTATCTAAAGTATCGTTGCGTGCTATTAGCCTGGAATGATCATGCCTTCATCACGCATCTTAGCGATCTTGTAACGTAAAGTTCTTGGGCTAATGCCAAGCTTTTCAGATACAGCCTGACGATTGCCACGGCACTCTACTAAAGCATCTAAGATGATTTGGAACTCTTGCTGCTTAAGCTCGCCGCCTAATGACTTAGGAATGCTTTGATTCCTAATCATGTCCATGGAGTTATTGGCCATACCATGCTGGCTTAATAAATCATCATCGCCCATGCTTACAGGTGCTTGAGGCTGTGGAGGAACATCTGCTACCTCTTGAACTTGCTCTTGAGCAATAGTTGGAGCGATACCAGCCATAGATCTTTGCTGATCTTGAGAGCCAATGGCGTCGTCTAAGATAAGATCGCTAGGCTTGATCACACCGCCGCTAGCTAAAATCAGAGCACGCTGCATAACGTTCTCTAGCTCACGCACGTTACCTGGCCATTGGTAAGCCTCAAGACGTGCTATTGCCTCTTTAGACAGCTCAGGAATGTTTTTAGAGCTCTCGGTAGCATGACGCTTTAAGAAGAACTGAGCTAAAGGCAGCACGTCCTTGCTACGTTGGCATAAAGGCTTCCAGCGTAATGGGAAAACGTTTAAACGATAGAATAAGTCCTCACGGAACTTGTTTTCGAGTACAGCCTGCTTTAAGTCGCGGTTAGAGGTAGCAATCACGCGTACATCTAAGGAAATAGTCTTACGACCACCTAAGCGCTCCACCTCTTTTTCCTGCAGCACACGTAAGAGCTTAGACTGCAGGCTTAAATCCATCTCAGTGATTTCATCTAATAAGATGGTACCGCCTTGAGCCTGTTCAAACTTACCAGGACAAGCTTGAATAGCGCCGGTAAAAGCACCCTTCTCATAACCAAAGAGAGTTGACTCAAGCATGGTGTCAGGGATAGCTGCACAGTTAATGGCAACAAAAGGACCAGAAGAGCGAGCTGAGTTGTCGTGCACGTAACGAGATAAAACTTCCTTACCTGAGCCTGATGGGCCGGTAATCATTACGGTAGCATCGGAGGCAGCAACTTTAAGAGCTAATTGCAGTAACTCACCAGTACTCTCATCTGCCCAAATAGGCTCGCGCTTAGTAATACGCTTAACTGGAACACATCTTGAGACCTGGCTTAAGAGCACCTCAGGTGCAAAAGGCTTAGCCAGATAGTGAATAGCACCATCGCGCATGGCTTTAACTGCGCCATCAATATTGGCATACGCAGTCATCAAAAGTACTGGAATCTGAGGGTACTTGTCGCGAATGCAATTGAGCAAGGTATGACCATCCATGCCATCCATCTGAATGTCAGAGATAACCATATCCACGATACGTCGATTGAGCAGATCCAGAGCCTCATCACCATTAGAGGCCTCAACACATGCATAGCCAGTAAGCTCGAGGGTATCTACAATAGCCTCACGTAACTGACTATCATCATCTACTACTAAAATTAGACTTGAATTCATAAAAAAATCGACGCACTAACCTCTGCCTTAATGCATTGGAGCAGCGCCCTCCTTTGTGCAATTCGGTTAAAACTTATCACCTAGCTTCACTAGCTAAACCAACCCTGTTTCTATGTCTGGTAAGACATGTAGTGATTGGCCAAGGATGACTCTCAAGCCGCTCCTTAGGTATATGGTTTTGACATAAACGCCATGGATCAATCATTTTAATCTGATCGGCAATTGCATCGCAAGCTTACAAGGACTAGCTTACACAATATTATGTGCACAATCCTACACATGTATAGCTTGTGACAGTATGTTACTCAGACATACCCTTGTGTTTTCCTGATAAAACACCGCTATACAAGAGCAATTAACAGTTTTGAAAAATATAGATAAATGTGTTATTATACATTTATTATGAGCACATATAAGATTGGACAATTTGCTAAATTGGTACGCCGTACCCCAGCTACGATCCGACGTTGGGAGGCTGAAGGTAAAATCGCTAGTAAACGCCTGCCTTCTGGACATAGGTATTTTGATGATTCAGACTTGCGCGCAGTGATGGGCGTTAAAGCTGAGCATAGAAATACAGTTGTCTATTGTAGAGTCAGTAGCAAGGGGCAAAAGCAAGATTTAGAGCGTCAACTTGAGTCCATGCAGATTTGGGCACTTAGCAGTGGTACA
>NZ_AXWV01000102.1 GCF_000482845.1 Anaerobiospirillum succiniciproducens DSM 6400 | reverse complement strand
ATTAAGCGTGCAGATGCTCATCACCATTTAGTGGCAATGTTTTATAACGTAATGCAGCTAATCAATCTTGGTATAAAAATCAAATTCTAGCCAAGGTAACTAAAAGTTTGGATCGTAATTCAATATATCCTGCTTAAACGGCGGGAGGGGCTGTCACGCCTTATGCAAGTAAAAATCAAGGAGTGACATACAAAAAACGCACTAATGCTAGTAAAACAATCTTTGTTTCAACATCATTTTAGTTGTCAAAGTCATCTTGCCATTTTTAAAACTTGCTTACTGCTTTTAGAATTTGAATAATAGAAGGTCCCATATATTACTTGCTTTGAGCTTGGGGCAAATTAACAGATGCCCAATAGCTTTAAGCTTGTGCCAAATGTGTGGTGTGAGTATTAAGCACTATGTGCTAGAGGCGGAAGTATCACTTCTAAGCCAAGCTTAATCTTTTTTGCTAGCTATGCTTTTTATCTTGGCAGGTATTTATTGCATTGCTCTTATATCCTGCTAGAAAGGATAGATCATTACTTCATCTATTTTAAGAGCTTCTGGTTGACTAAGTTTTGTTCAATGCCGATCACTAAGACAATGTGGCAGTATTCATATGAGGCATTCAAATATTGGTCTTAAACCACCTTGCTAGCATTGAGCCGTATTATGGCTTTTACGTACATGCTTATAGAGCATCTTTGTTAGTACTTTTGCTTGAGCTACGCTTAGAGTGACTATATTAAGAGAGGTTGTCGATGATTTTTAGAGAGTCAGGCATGGCAAGACGTGCTTTGCGTTATGCAACTATCACGCTCTTCTTACCTCTTATCTTTCTGCTGATCTTCACTTGGGCTTTCTGGAGCAACGTGCATCTCAATCAAGAGAAGCTGGTGCAAAACAATGTTGCTCAGCTCTTTAATAAAGAGCTTGATAATGCTTTCATCTTTAATCAGATCTCACGTCACTCAAGCCTTACATTAGTGCGTAATGAGCTGCAGCGTTTGCACCGCATGGTAGATCTTTCTATTTACGATATGTTAGATGAGAGCACAGCATCTGACGGCGGATCATTGCTCAAAAACTTATCTACCTCGCTGCACAATATTCAAGAGCGCAATGCCGCTGCACCAAAGAATACGTTAGATACCTTTGATACCAAGAGTGAAGATAATGTCTCTGGCTCTTCTTCACAGCAGAGCATTACATACAATCAAGATGTGCAGGATGTACTAAATAAAGACAGAGCAAAGTCTGCCTTTGTGGTTGATGCTGCTATCAATCCAACTAACAATGCCACCCCAAACATCGCATCTGAAGATGATGCTGCTGAGCTTGAAAGAAGGTATTCAAGAACCGAGTCTGCCACCACAACTCGTGATGATCTTTCTTTAATTAATGCTGCTTTAGATAAACGAAACGCTGTTGATGGTGTCTCAGGTGCAAGCAAGAGTACTCAAGCTAGCGGTCAATCAAACAGCTTAGCTGTAGATCAAAACCATGGCATTGCATCTCATGATGCGGCCTCTACTATTATTGAGAAAAGCTCAGCATATAAAAAGGCTCAAGATAACCCAAAAATTCCTAGTACCAGCGCTGCTAATGCATCTAAGGAAAGTGAAGATGCATCAGTAAAAGAACTCATTGCATATGCTAGTGGTGATGTTTCAAGCACACCTGAAGCGCTCTTGGGTAAAGTTTTATCAGACGAATATCTTGAAGATGAAAATAAAAAACACGCTGATACTGTTACAGAGAATAAGCGCAACCTTACTAATGTAAACAAGCGCAACTATAAATTATTACAAGAACATCTGAAGCCAACTTATAACCATTCTTCTAAGAGCAATGGTCAGAGAGAATCACTTTTCTTTGCCGAGTCTAACCCTCATGCCTATTTAGATCATGACTATCAAGACAATACTCATGCTAAAGCACAAGATCAGAAGCTTTATAAGTTGATTCACATGCATCTAGAAGAGCTCCATCGCTTAGGCTTTGAAGCATTTGTTATCAATAAGAACAATCCATCTGAGGATGTTTTCTTAGATGACTCACATCGTTACATGCTCTCTGAGCTATATAACCAAGGGTCTAAGCGCAACCTCTTTAGTTTTATTGTTGATGCATCTGACAAGAAAACCGATAGTTTCTCGGTTATGTACCGTGACATCTCAGATCAAGAGTATGAGATGTTTATGCAGTCATATAAAAAGAACCATGATCTTAGGATTCTTGAAAATGTTCAAAATGAGCAATCAATCGAAGCTAACGATACACATGATTTTATAGCTTCTGAACATAAGTTGTATGTAGACGCCATGACCGCTGCATCAGCTTTAGCTACACGCGATCATAAAGAGGCTCAATACGTGGATGAGCAGCATATTCATACTGCTCATGTAATACAGCCACGGCCACCAGCAAGCATTGCTCCAGGCAACTCCTCTCCTATTGTTCATGATGAGATCAATATCAATAAGAGCGATGTAACTCGTCGTGCTGCCTACTTAGTTTCTGCCTCACCTCTGAGCAATTTAGGTAACCTGCAGCTAGTACTTATTAGTGATATCTCTAGACTGCACAAGCAGGACATTGTCTTAAAGCGTTTGATCGCCTATAGCATCAACGAGACAGTTAAGTATGCTTCCGACTCTACATCTTTACAGATCTTACTTATTGACTCTGACTACAATTCATTAACCGATACAGCGATCCCGGATGAACTCATTCGCTCTATCCCTGAGAATGTGTTAAATGATGCAAAGGTCACTGGCATCTCACAGCATTACGATCCGAATATTGATGGATACATTACGATTAGACACTTTGCTCCAGCAAATTGGTTCATCATAGTAAGTGGTGGCGATAATAACAACCATACTAATCTGACTCATTATCTGCTTATCACTGGTCTAGTTGGCTTATTACTATGTTTTACTGGTCTGGCGCTGTTCTTAAAGCACTCTAAGAAGGATGCTGCCGATATTGAGACCATTAATAACAAGCTCAGACACATGGCTGGCCTGCTTCAAGATAGCGATCTATTGGATCGTATATCTAAAGATCTGCCAGAGCGTAATGATGAGATTGGAACACTCTCAAAGCGCGTCTTGCTCATGACCAAGTCTCTCTATCAGTACACTCAGTCGCTGCAGAATGTCTCTGGTGACAAGCTTAAGACTTCAATTAAAGAGCTTAAGTTACAAAAGGTACAAAATGAGTCTGAGAGTAACTTAAACAAACTTAAGTTAAAGCTGCCTGAGAACATGGCTATTTATAGCAAGCGTGCAGATAGCTACACTGGTGACTACTTTGACTACTTTAAGCTAAGCAATGACTTTAGCGCAGTGGTGATCGGTACGGTTAACCGTACGGGTAAGACCGCTTACGATGCAGCTAGCCTCAATCTTATGCTTACAAGTCAGCTCGTGGAGCTGTGCTCACGCAAGCTGATTAACTTAGGTGAGGCTGTTACTATCCTTAACAAGCAGCTCTTTAGTAAGTATGAGGGTAAGACTCTATCTTCAATGTGTATCATGCTCATTGATAAGAACACTAACTGCGTATCCTTACTCAACGCAGGTCATACACTGCCAGTAATCAAGCGCAAGGATGAGACCTTTGGGTACATCGATATCCGCTCTGATGTCGTTTTAGGCAGCGATAAAAATCAGTGCTACTCAAGCTACGACATCTATATTGATGAAGGCGATAGCATCTTGCTCTACACTGACGGTATCCTCGACTTCGTTAACCACCATGGTAAGAAGCTTGGTGGAGAAGGCTTTGAGGAAATGCTTTCAGACGAGAGCTTTGATAGCGCTAAGGACACTGTCCATAATTTAAAGAAGAAGCTATTAAGCTTTGCCAATGACGTTAAGCAAGAGAATGATTGCACCATCATTTGTTGTAAGTTCTAAAGCTTAATCAATACTTAGATATGCTGCCTGAAATTACAAAAAAGTAAGGCAGCTTATCAAGCTCAAGCCTTAAGTAGCTACTCTGTCTACTTGCAATTTTTACTTCCTAAAATGGGGCTTTCAGTCAAGACTCCCTTTGATTTGGACTACTCTAAGCGCACTGTATCTTGCTTTCTTTAGCACACTCTAAGCGCAGCGTATTTTGCTTTCTTTAGCCTACTCTAAGCTCACTTTATCTTGCGGTGGGGTGGCATTTTCGTCGTTTTTTTGTCTGTTTTGCTTAATGGGGTGAGGGTGCATCTTCTCTTGCTAGATCAGATGGTGGCTGCTAAGGCGGGTAATAAAGAGGCAGGATCGCATTTAGGATCATGGCTCGTATCAGATCGCGTATAAACGCAGCTCTGATACGAGAGGGGTGTCAGGTGCACAAGAGCGTCTTGTGCATTTTAGTGGAAGTAGTCGCTAATCTGTTCTCTTTCTAAAGGAGGCAGACCTAAACGAGCACGCTCTTGATTGAGCATATTGTCTTCCTCGCTCTCTAAATCGATACGCAGCATAAAGCCTTTTTCATCAAAAGCCTTTATCAGATCTTCAGCTGTGATCTTTTGTAACTTACGCTCTTTATGGAGCTTAAACACCATAACAAACTCAGGAGCGCCAAAAGCATCCATTAAACCTGATGGGATATGAGAGAACACATCCTTCTCAGGTATATACAGATAAGTGCGCAACTTCTTGCGGCTTTTGTATACGTAGGCCAAACGTTCCATTTGATAATCCTCTAGTTGTGCCACGAAACATTAGGCACGTATGTTTGTACTCGCTGTGCAAGATATCTAGGCTAAGATTAACGCTATAAAGGTGCCTCTTTAGCCTAAAGCATGGCCGAAAATCTTATGCTAAAGACTCTTTGCAATCAAGCTTATATCTTTCAAGCCGTGACAACTGCCATATACCTAAACAAAGCTAAGCTCACTTAAATGCATTACTCTCTATTGTATTGATACCGTTTTGTAGTCGCTATGCAAGCATACTGTTCTTGATAATCTAAGAGATCGTTTCTTTAACATAAATTGATACACCACATGGCACTAAATGTTTTAAACCAATGCACAGTGGACTTTCTTTTTATAAAGAGCTTGTTCATATTAATGATTATGCTTAGTGCTCAGAGTAAATGCTGACATTCATAGTTACGGATGACATATCATTTGCGGTGCTTTTGCTAATAAGAATCAGCTTATGTGTTAGAATTGTCAGGTTAATAGTTTTTCGTGGCGATGAGTTAATTAAATCGATCAGCAATCTAGTGCAACCATAGTATGTTCAAGTGCTCTATCGATTAGCAATTCTGGCAATCAATTTCACTAACAAGCGCTTGTAATAGCCAATGGCGTTTGCTTTTTGCTTAATTGCTTATGGCAATCTCAAAGCTGATCGCTCATCAGTCAAAAAAGGACCTGAAGAATGGATTCGGCACCACAAGTGCAGCACAATTCTTTGCCCGTCGGCGATATTTCTCATACGGGCTTTTCTTTGGCCGCAATTAAGATTCAAAGTGGATCGGTCGAAGAGTTAGAGCAGATCCTATCTTCTAAAGTTGATCGTGCTCATGACGCATATAAGCATACATCTGTAGTACTTAACGTTGAAAATGTAGGAAATCTCAACTCCTTTGATTTCCTTAAGCTTCAGGATGTTTGCCGTGCTCACGATTTGTTTTTAGTTGGCGTCACTGGCGTCATCAATGAAGATCGATATGAGGCTTTAGTTCGACGTCGTATTCCGGTGGTTAATTCCAACCGCTATGCGCGAATTAGAGAGGAGAATCTCAAGCCAAAGATCATCACCAAATTTATTGAGGTCAAAGTTCCTGTACAGATCCCGGTACCTTACGAAGTTAAAGTACCGTATGAGATCCCTGTACCTGCACCTGTTCGTATTGTGCGCCGCAATGTCCGCTCAGGCGAAAAGATTAATGGTGACAATGCCTCAATTGCAATCTATGGTTCTGTAAGTACGCATGCACGTGTTGTTGCATCTCACCATGTTTTTGTCTTCGGCAACGTCAATGGTGCAGATATCTTTGCAGGCGCACCAAAGAACGATCAAGATCCTGGTTTAGAAGATGCGATTATTCACGTGCAAGGAAACTTTAATCCTGGCGTGATCTCCATTGCCGGTAACTACCGTACCGGTGAAGATCTTGATAACGATAAAGAACTATCGAAAGTTTGTGCGAAGAAAGAAGGGCTTGTAATTACCCTCAAAGATGGCAATTTGAATTACTCAACCTTACCTGACTTCCGCAACTAAAGAAAAGTTTTACTTATCAATGAACTAGAACTCTAGAGCATTGATAGTCACGCTGTCTAAACAAGATTATTGAAGGTTTAACAAGAACTTTAATATATTTTGTCATGGCAGATACAAAATTTACCGCTACAGTCGGTTTACCCCAAACACGCAAGTTTAATGCTCAGCATACTGACTGGCAAAGGTTACAATCATGGCCCGTAAAAAGACTACATCAGCTAGCAAGACTACTAAAACCACAGCTGCTGATAACAAAGAAAAGTTAATTAAGAGCGATGAGGTTGAGACCTCTAAGAGCGAAGAGAAGATAAGCACTAATGAGACTTCTTCAGATTGCTCTACAGAGACTCAAGTTGACGCTAATGCCAAGGTAGATAGCTCAGAGTGCACAGACAAAAAAGAGTCTAATGAAGAGTCTAAGGATGAGTGCACTTCTGATAAGAGCAATGAAGAATCAAGCGCTAAGGACGAAAAGTCTGAAGCATCTAAAGAACAACCATCACAAGAGAAGCTGGATCAAGTGGCTAAGAAAGATACATCCGACAAGTCAAAAGCAGCTGATGTTAGTGCTGCTTCCGAAGAGGAAGTAAAGAGCAGCTCTGTTGAGCAAGAAAACAGCACTGAAAAGTCAGAAAGCAAAGACAACATTGAGACCAACGAACAGGAAGCTAATGCTGCAGACGTAGCAACTAGAAATGACGAGGAAGATAAGCCTGTTGATGATATCTTCAAGGCTCACATCATCGTTGTTACCTCAGGTAAGGGCGGTGTAGGCAAGACTACCACTGCTGCTTCTATTTCAACTGGTCTGGCACAAAAGGGTCACAAGACTTGCGTTATCGACTTCGACGTCGGTCTGCGTAATCTTGACCTCATCATGGGTTGTGAGCGTCGTGTTGTTTATGACTTCATCAATGTATTACACGGTGAGGCTCGTTTAAACCAGGCTCTGATTCGTGATAAGAACACTGAAGGTGGCAACCTTTACGTTTTAGCTGCATCTCAGACTAAGGACAAAGACTCCCTTACTTATTCAGGCGTAGGCCGTGTACTTAAGGAGCTGTCTGACATGGGCTTTGAGTACATCGTATGTGACAGCCCAGCTGGTATTGAGTCAGGTGCTTTAATTGCCCTGTACTATGCTGATACTGCAATCGTTACTACCAACCCAGAGATTTCATCAGTTCGTGACTCTGACCGTATCATTGGTATTCTCGATGCTAAGTCACGTCGTGCCGAAAATGGTTGGAAGCCAGTAGATCACCGCTTATTACTCACCCGCTACGTGCCATCTCGTGTACGTAAGGATGAGATGTTATCTCTTGATGACATTCACGAGTTACTTACCATTCCTCTTTTAGGCGTAATTCCTGAGTCTGCTGATGTCTTAAAGGCATCTAACAAGGGTCTGCCTATTATCATGTTTGATAAGTCTGAAGCTGGTATGGCATACAAGGATGCCGTCGAACGTCTCCTCGGTGATGACGTTCCATTACGCTTCATGACCGAAAACAAGGGCTGGTTCTCCAAGCTCTTTGGTAAATAGTTCTTACCCTAGCCTTAATTTAGCTTGCAGTTAATAAGGTCTAAGAGCACTTTTACTCATACTCTTGAAATAAATCTACTCTCGTAACTTGAATAATAGGCTTTTTAGCACAAAGTGCCTTAGCCTCATTTAACATGTGCTTGTTTGCTCGATGAATCTCATCAATACATGCACATAATAATGCTTATTCAAAAGCTACAAGCTGCAGCTACAACACGAGATGTGGGCTTGAAAAAGATAGTTCGTGCATAAACGCACACAGCGGCAATACTCAACAGGTCTGCTGCGCTATCTTAAAGGATATGAGACTCAACAGATTTTGATGCTGTTATTGGACTTTAGTCTACTAACAAAAGATAGGACGAATATATGTCTTTAATGTCTTCGTTAATGAAAATCATTAACTCAGATAAAGAAGAGCAGAGCAGTAGCGAAACTGCTAAGCAAAGACTGCGTATCTTGCTCATTAATGATAGAGCTGGTATCAACAGCCCAGATTTTTTACCTCAGCTCAACGACGAGATCTTAGCTGTTCTGAGAAAGTATATTCCTCAGGCAACTCAGGAAAATGTCGAAGTGAAGTACGCTAACACTAATGAAGCACACATCATTGAGATGTCAGTTTCATTAGACGCTGAAGAGTACCGCGATCTGCAGCTTGCTGACGTTAAGCCAGCTGACGACAAATAAGTATGGTGCCCTGACATAAGGCCCATGCTTTATGTTCATGCACATACTTACGCTCAAGGCCGCAGTAGCGGCCTTTGCTTTTTGCGCCCCATTAAGCCTCTTAGCACCTACGCCAAAAGCCCCACCACTGCCCACCCCATCTCATAGCATATGAGCATAAGATCATGAGCAAGTCTAAGCAGCATACGCTCGAATAAGATCGTCAGCGTAAGCATTGCTAAGCATATAAAGATATGCTGCGAAAGCGGCAAGGCTTACAAGCAACGGCCAATATGCTTATGCAAAGATCATAGCTTAGCCGAAGGATTATGCCTCTTCTTCAAAAATCTCTATCTTTGCTTTTGTAAAACTCTTCAACACAGCCACAGATATTGGCTATTAAGCCCTCAAAAGTTAAGATTATTAGCATTCATACCATCAGACACAAAGACAAACAAACAGCTTAAATATCAGCATCTTGCATACTCTTGTGATCTTTTTTACAAAAAGTTCATTTAGATGCTTGCATAGGATGTGAAAATCCTTATAATGAGCCACGTTGTCAGCGACCTGATAACAATAAAAATTGATTGCCCAGGTGGTGAAATTGGTAGACACAAGGGACTTAAAATCCCTCGGACTAAACATCCGTGCCGGTTCGACCCCGGCCCTGGGCACCAATTACAAGAAAGATGCGCAAGCATCTTTTTTTGTTTCT
>NZ_AXWV01000101.1 GCF_000482845.1 Anaerobiospirillum succiniciproducens DSM 6400 | reverse complement strand
GCAACAATATACCGATGCCCAGATAGCTCAGTCGGTAGAGCAAAGGATTGAAAATCCTTGTGTCCCTGGTTCGATTCCAGGTCTGGGCACCATCAATTAGGCAGCTTTAAGCTGCTTTTTTTGTATCTACTCACTAGATACAACATGCCGCCACGCCCACGCCTTAAATCCTCTCATCAATTCGATCACTTCTTGCCTATATCTTTAGCCATGCTACGCAACAGCATAGCTCTCCTAGGCGCATCCACATAGCTAAAAGATACTAAGAGGGCGATTAACTTATGCAAGTGGCCATAGGCCATTGAGTATGTCTATTTAGCTCGTATGCAATGCCCTGCATTAGTTGCTTGGCAGGGCATGCGTAGAAGGGTGCTAGGAAATTTCTTTAGCCTTTAACGAGCTCTACAAACTCGTCATTGTTCACGATAAGACAATCCATATGAGCTGCAGCTGCGGCTTTAATGCCAGGAATTCCATCTTCAATTACCAGGCACTGCTCTGGAGTAAGGCCCATAAACTCCATGCACTTAAGATAGGTCTGTGGATCTGGCTTGTGCTTTTGAACGTCATCGGAGCTAACTATAAGATCAACAACATCAGTCATATTGTGTTGACGTACGCTATCTTGTGCATTGATACGCTGAGTACCGGTACCAATGCATACTTTAGCGCCACGTGCTTTAGCATCTAAGGCGATTTGATAGACCTTAGGAAAGAGCGGTACCTTTTCAAGGTTCTGACGGTAGAGTTCAATCTTGCGACGCACAAATGCATCGACATCACCAACGTCGTGACCTGCTTTTTTCATATCTAAAACGATGTTGCGTGAGGAAAAGCCACCACGTTCGTAGATAAAGTCTGCGCTGATCTCATAGCCATGTTCTCGGCAGACCTGTTGCCATGCGCCAATGTGATAAGGCATAGAATCAATTAAGGTTCCATCTAAGTCGAAGATGAATCCAGAGTACTTAGAAAAATCTACAAACATCCTGGCTCCTTGAGCACATCGAACAAACCTAGCCTAAGCAAGACAGTCTCAGGCTACTTCATAATAGCTATTTAATTATGAGTGCTGTAAACCGCTGTTACTCTATAAACCAAAGCTTAGGCTCCAAACCTTAAAATCCTAGCACAGTTAGATATTCTCAAACGCGATTTGGATCCCCATTTAGAGCCACGTTGGTCTTACATCTGTGCCCCATTGCTCTTTCAATTTGGCTCTCCATTGGTATCCCCATTTGGGGCCCATTGCTCTTCTCATTTAGATCTTCAAAGGTGGATATAGCCTTTATCTTATTTAGATGTGGTAATTGCCACATCTTATGCAGGAGGATGCGCGGCTTTTATCTTCACTTGTGCAATGTAATTGTGGCAATTAGCTATAGTTTTGCGCTGTGCACTGTCTTTATCGCGGTGAAATATGGCAAAATCTAAGCAATATTAGGGTCAATAACTAAGATGGAGCAGGGGCATGGTAAGGCAGTATATGCTTATCCATGAGCTGAGTGATTATGAGCGAGATTGTTCTTGAGTGCGATACCGTTATCATCGGAGCGGGAACAGCAGGAATTGAAGCTTATAAAGCCGCAACAGAGGCGGGAGCTAACTGTATCTTAGTGGAGTCAGGTCCATTAGGAACATCATCACGTCGTACCGGCGATACCCCTGTGTCTTTCTTAATGGAAGCTGGTAAGAAGTGTCATGCGTTAATGGAGCTCGACACTTACGGTATATCTCCTAAATCTAAGGTCGATATTTCCTTAAATACTGACCATGTGCTCAATAACTTAAGAGCCGCACGCTCTAAAGAGACAGGCGATGTGCTGTCTTTTATCTACCGTATCCCAGAGACTAACCGCCTCATTGGCAAGGCTCGTTTTGTCGATGAGCATACCATTATGGTCAATGAGAACTTCCAAGTGAGGTTCAAAAGTGCGGTCATTTCTACAGGTAGTGCTCCAGTAATTCCTTTTGAGTTATCGCGTTATGGTGCCGATAGCGGCGTGTACACCACTAACGACTTTTTTGATATGGACCATCTGCCAAATTCCATTGCGGTCTTTGGCTCTAATCGCGAAGGTTTGCAGATAGGTCAAGCTTTGTCTTATTTAGGTGTCAAGACTGTAGTCTTTGGCTCTAATCGTATTTGGGACTTAACTGATGAGTCAGTAATGCACACTACCATCGATGAGTTTAATGATCGCTTTGATCTCGTGCTAAATACTTACACTACCGCCATTGAAAAGACCTCACGTGGTTTTAGTATTTACTATCTTGACCACACGAATTATGAGAACCATCTGTCAGTTGAAACCATCCTTAGTGCTAGCATTCGTTGCCCAAAGCTTGAGGGCTTAAATATTCGCTCTTTAGGCATCAAGGTAGATCGTTTTGGCTGTATCGATATTAAGCAAAATACCTTGCAAACTTCAGTAGATCACATCTTTGCTGCAGGCGAGGTTACTGATCTTAATATGACGGTCGACTTTGCTCGTTATCAAGGTAAGCTTGCTGGTTTTAATGCCGCTAACTATCCAAATATGAGCACCGCTAAAAAGCCAATCAAGGTTAACATCATGAACACCGATCCTGAGGTGGCGATGGTGGGCATGAGCTATGAGGAAGTTGTTGCTCGCGCCAAGACCGGTCGTCATTTCATCGCAGGTGAAGTACGTGCCTCTGAGGGGATGTATCGTATTACTAAAAATGACGGTGGCATTATGCGCATTTACTGCGATGAAGAGACTAAGCAAATCCTTGGTGCCGAGATGTGTCTGCACAATGCAGGTCATATTGCCCATGAGCTTGCTATTGCCATGGCAGGTAATCTTACTATTGATGAGATCTCAAGATTGCCTCTGTTCAAGCCATCTTATGAAGAAATCATTCGCAGCGCCTGCCAGTCTGTATCACGTAACTTTATACGCAAAAATGCAGGCAGCTAAATACAGACGGCGATGCAAGTAAAGATTTGCCTGCACTAGCATAATAGCTCTGCAAGCTAAAACCTATGTCTTAATTAACCTATGCGCCAAGTGGGCATGAATCAATCTACCAAGTGGACATGAGTCAATGTGCTGAGTAGGCATGAAGCCATACAGCATGAGGTCATGCAGCAAGCTGCGGATGCAAAAGTACAGACAAGATGGTGGTAGTCATTTGGCTTTAGCTTTAGGCTATGGCTGTAGTAGAGATGCTATGGGAGCGATAGCATTGAGCACATCAACGCGATTTTATGCATGCTAAAGTACGTACAAAGCTGATAAGTACAGTACAATATGAGATTCACTGACATAGAACTTGCCCACGAAAAACAACTTAGGTAACGATGTTACTTAGCTTTCGGTGCATTGGTATTGCTGTTTAATGTTTTAACTAAAAATGCAGAGCTCAGCTATGGTTACAGATATTGTTCTTTCCTCAAACAACATGGGAAAGGCCCGTGAATTTGGTGAAATGTTAAGCCCTATGGGTATCGTGCTCCATCTTCAAAAGGAGTTCAAAATTCCAGATGCTGATGAAACTGGTAAAAGCTTCGTTGAAAACGCGCTGATTAAGGCTCGTCATGCTTCTGCTATTGCCAAGATGCCAGCCTTAGCCGATGACTCTGGTTTATGCGTAGATGCATTAGGCGGTGCTCCAGGTATTAACTCTGCTCGTTTTTGTGGTGAGCATGGTAACGACAAGGCCAATAACGATAAGTTACTTGAACTTATGAAGGATGTGCCAGTAGAACAGCGTACTGCACGCTTCTATGCGGCTTTAGCCTTTGTGATGAATGCTGATGATCCTGTACCAATTGTGGTAGGCGCAGCGTGGGAAGGTTCGATTGGCTTAAAGCCTATGGGTCAAAACGGCTTTGGTTATGATCCTCTGTTTGTGGTGACTGGTCGTAACGGTTGCACTGCAGCACAAATACCACCTCAGATTAAGCACGCCATCTCTCACCGTGCTCGTGCTGTAGCTTTATTGCTCGCTGAGATGCGTCGCAATCACTACATCAAGTAATTACTTTGTTACATAAGGCTTTAGCTAAGGTGAGCGCTCACTTTGCTAAGGTCTTAGTATCATGCATAGGCAAGCTTAAGCGCTTGCCTTTTGTATTTAGTGGCACTCCTTAATTATCTTGGCTTGAGAACTTCATATGTTTGCAACAGCAAATGAACTTTTAAACGAGCACGGCACTATGCTTTTTAATCACTTAAAGGCTGCAGTGGAGCGCTCTAACAAAATTGCTTTGCCATTAGCAATGGACTATAAGCAAAGACAGGAGTTCTTGTTCTCAAGACATGATGTTTCTTTATATGTGCACTATCCATTTTGTGTACATAAGTGCCCATACTGTGACTTTGCCTCCATCACCTCTTGCAATGATGATGAGCGCGACCGTAAATACACCGACATGCTCATTAAGGAGTTTAAGAGCAAGGTGCATCTTCTAGGCGGACGTAAGCTTATCTCGCTGTATATCGGCGGCGGTACTCCAAGCTTGTGTGAGCCTAAAGACTTTGATCGTTTACTTGAAGAGGTAGGGCCTTATTTACAAGATGGAGCGGAGATTTCTTTAGAGGCAAATCCAGGCACCATTGATCTTAAGCGTCTTTGTGATCTTAAAGCTGCTGGCTTTAATCGCATTAGCATTGGTGTACAAAGCTTTGATGAGGCTATGCTCAAGCGCCTTGGTCGTATTCATAACAAACAAGAGGCCATTGATGCGTGCAAGAATGCCATTAAGGCAGGTTTTGAAAACTACAATCTTGATTTAATGCATGGCTTGCCTAGGCAAGATGCAGCTCAATCTTTAGATGATCTTAAGATTGCTCTAGAGCTTGAGAGCACTCATCTATCTTGGTATGAGCTCACCATTGAAGAAGATACCGCCTTTGGTAAGAAGCCTCCAATCTTGCCTGATGAGGACGTGCTCTATGCAATTGAGCAAGAGGGCTTTGAGCTTTTAGATAAGGCTGGCTTTGAGCATTATGAGGTGTCAGGCTACAATCTTGGTGGCAAGTGGCGCTGCCTGCATAATCAAAACTATTGGCTCTATGGTGATTATTTAGGTATTGGTGCTGCAGCGCATCAAAAGATTACCGTGCTTAAAGATGAGTATGCTCAAGGTAAGTCACACAGTGTATTTAGTTCAGTAAGTGAGCTTAGCAAAATAGTAACTGCACTTAACTGCAATAATCTTGATTCCATTAATCCATATGAGATTAGACGATCTGCTAACTCAGAAAATTATCTTGAGTACTTTGATGCATGCGTCAAAGCAGATATGGGGCCTAACTTAGGCACTAACGAATACACGGTTGT
This sequence comes from Anaerobiospirillum succiniciproducens DSM 6400, assembly GCF_000482845.1. Lineage (GTDB taxonomy): Bacteria > Pseudomonadota > Gammaproteobacteria > Enterobacterales > Succinivibrionaceae > Anaerobiospirillum > Anaerobiospirillum succiniciproducens. The sequence goes on along the minus strand of NZ_AXWV01000101.1, from coordinate 3,874 downwards.
ATCTGATGAGGAAGTTCCTTTTGAGTTTATGCTCAATCGCTTAAGAATGTGCATTGAGCCTGTTAGTGCAGATGAGTATTTACTGCATACTGGGCAGTCTTTAACTACGCTTAGACCACAGCTTGAATCTATGGCTAAAAAGGGACTGATTAAGCTTGAATCTGACTTAAGTTTTGCCTTAACTGATGAGGGCAAAATCATGGTCAATGAAGCTATTGCAGAATTTCTCTAAAAGTTTTTGCCTAAAGTAGCGCAAAAGCGGTGTGCGAGCGTGTTTTGGTGCTATGCTAAGAACTATCTCATTAGTGCTTGAGTGCGCTTGCATAACCAAGCACAGCCACTGTACTTTCATGTGCTAAAAAGCCTTAGGTAGCAAGTTTATATTCTTAGTGTTTATCAGAGCATTAGTGCTTAACTTGACTTTATTCTAGTGAGCTTTTTGTTGCATATTTAGGTATCTACGATTGATCATGTGGTATGTTAGCTTAATAGGCTCTACTACACCAAGATACTGATTGGTGTGATGGTTTGAAGCAAAAACACGGTTTGACGACTGCATTTTCTGCTTTGCGAATTGAGGATAATCTTATGGCAAAAAACTACGGTAAAAGCGAGCTGCAAACTGCAGCAGCTGCAATTGCTCATGAAGTGAAGCGCCCGCAGGCAGTTCAAGTGTTTTCTGAGCTTTTAAACTTTGATCGTGCACCAAAGGGCGATATCAAGACAGATTTCAAAACTGCGCTTTACGTGTGCGCTGCGACTAAGCATGGCCGTATTGAAGATTTTGTCTCTAACGGCAACCTTATCATGCTTGGCTTCTCGCTCTCTTCTGTAGGCTTTGAAGGCCCAACTCAGGATTTCACCGTTCAAGACTACATCGATACCTTACAAGAGCTCATTGATGAGGGTGCCCTTGAGTATGTAGGTGAGGGTGCAGGCTTTGTCTCATCAGGCTTTAAGCGAGTAGCTGAGGGCATGGTTAGCTGCGCTCCTTCACAACAGCCATCAAACCTCACCACTAGCGAATTACGTTTCACCGATGAGGGCGGCGTTTACCCACTCTTTAGTAAGTTTGTGGTGATTCCAGGCGATAAAGTACGTGTTGTAATCAACACTTTCTTAAACACCGCCTACGTACAATCTATTGTTACCATGCGTAAGATGCTCATTGGCGAAGCATCTGAAAACAATATGATCTACTTTAGAGAGCGTGGTATCGCTAACGCCTATCATATTGATACAACTAAAGATGGCGTGCCATTTAGTATTGGTGACTTAGTAATTACTGAGATCGTGGCACGTAAGAGCCCAAATGTCTTAATAATTCGTCCACGCGAAGTCGTGCATGGCACTGGCTCTTTACATACTTTCATCTGCAAGGCTGTGCTTGACCACAATATTCCAAGCACTTGGCCAGATACCGTTAAGCACTCTATTAAGAATATTCCTGAGGTAGTGCAAAAGAACGAGATCAAAGGTCGTGTTGACTTAAGAGATTTACCTTTAGTCACCATTGATAGTGAAGATGCTCGTGACTTTGATGATGCTGTGTACTGTAAGAAAGAGGGCGATAAGTTCCGCCTATACGTAGCTATTGCTGACGTGTCTTACTATGTACGTACCGGATCTGCTATCGATGCCGAGGCTTTAGAGCGTACTACTTCTGTCTATTTCCCATTCTATGTAATTCCAATGCTGCCTAAGGAGCTATCCAATGGCATCTGTTCTTTAAATCCAAACGTTGACCGTCTGTGTATGGTTTGCGAAATGGTGGTTGATAAGGACGGTAAGATTGGTGATTACGAGTTCTATCCAGCGGTAATGAACTCTCATGCTCGACTGACTTATACCGAGGCTCATGCCATGATCACCGAAGATCGTGCCATTGATCCAGAGCACGAGAAGTGTATTCCATGGATTAAAGATCTTTATGAGCTGTATCAGGCCTTTGATAGAGCTCGTGATAAGCGCGGTGTATTCGAGTTTGAAAGCACTGAGGTGCATTTCCTGTTCAACGAGCGTTGGAAGGTTAAGGGCATAGAGCCTGATTATCGCAATGAAGCTCATAAGCTCATCGAAGAGTGCATGATCGCTGCTAATATCTGCGCCGCTAGCTTCGTGGGTAAGTATAAGTATGAGACCTTATACCGTATCCACGAGAAACCAACTCCAGAGAAGCTCGATAAGCTTAGAACTATTCTTTCTCGCTATGGTATTGATCTGCGTCATCAGTATGAGCCAACTCCATTAGACTTTAGAGATGTCTCTAATCAAGTGATGAAGTTATCTGATGGTATTCATCAGGTGATTTCGCTGCAGCTTCTGCGTGCTATGTCTAAGGCCAAGTACTCACCAGAAAACGTGGGTCACTTTGGTTTGGCATTAGAGAACTACGCTCACTTTACCTCTCCAATTCGTCGCTATCCTGATCTGCAGATCCACCGTGTAATTAAGTACATCTTAGAAAAGCAGCAGAAGCGCGAGTGGGGCAAGATTGGTTCACAACGCTACACTCACGATGCCTTAGTTAACTTAGGTATGCGTTGTTCAGAGCGCGAGATTGCATCTTCTGATGCTGAGTATGATGTAGATAACTCACTTAAGTGCGAGTACGTAAAGAACTTCATTGGTGAAGTTGTCGACGGTACCATATCTACAGTTATGAGCAATGGTGCATTTGTTACTTTAAATGATTTCTTCATTGACGGTATGCTCTCATCTCGCAGCTTAATGAGAATCGATGCAAATACTCAGACCATCTTCGTTGATCAGAAATCTAAGTATTCTGTCGGTGATCAGATTAAGGTTCGCGTTGCTGAGGTTAACTCACTGTATCGCTTCATCACTTTAGTACCTGTTACTCAGATGCGTAAGAGTGATGCTCGTTTTGATCTTAAGGAGCAACAAGAACGTCTTAAGGCAACCGCCTCTAAGAAGCTTGAGATCAACAATGACTCTAAGGATGAACTCTTTGGTCGCCTTGGTGATATCTCTCGTGGTGTTCAAGCTAAAGAGGGTGATGGTGTAGTTCGTGAGCACATCACTTATTCACTGGCAAATAACTTAGACTTAAGCAAGTCTGTAGAGGCTATCTTAGGTGAGGACACTCATCTTTTAGATGCAGCAGCTGAAGCTGCCGAAATTGCCGGTGAAGAGGAAAAGAAAGCCCGTGCTGCTAAGGCAAAAGCCGCTCCTAAGGCAACAGCTAAAGCCAAGAGCAAAACTACTAAGAGTGAAGATGACTCCACCGCTGTTATCAAGGTAAAGCGCAAGAGTAAGAGCGCTCAATCTACTGAGGTGATTGAACTCGAGTCCAAGAGTGCATCTAAGGCCAAAAAGAAAGCTAAGGATGATATCGATGAGCTCTTAGTCGATACTGCCTCTCGTATTGATGCGGATATTGCTCCAGCTCCAAAGACTGCAAAGTCTACCAAGAAGAGCACTAAGAGTACTGAGACTAAGGAAAGCACCAAGGCCACTAAGTCTACTGCTAGCAAGTCACGCTCTAATGCTAAGGCTAAAGAGGCTATCCCAGAGGCCGTCTTAGAACACGAGATCGAGGGTGAAACCAAGGTCACTGTTAAGGTTAAGACTCGCCCAAGTGCCAAGAAAGTCGACAAGGCTCTCCAGGAAATGGTTGATGCCGTCAAGCCTGAAAAGAAGCAGACAGTCTCAAAGTCATCAGTTGCTAAAGCAACAGCTAAGGTAGAAGCAGCCAAGAGCAAGGCCACAGCCTCAAAGGCCAAGGCCACCACTGCAACTAAGGCAACTACAACCAAGGCCACCGCCACTAAGGCAACTGCAGCAAAGGCCACCGCCACTAAGGCAACTGCAGCAAAGACCACCGCCACTAAGGCAAAGGCTACTACTGCAA
>NZ_AXWV01000100.1 GCF_000482845.1 Anaerobiospirillum succiniciproducens DSM 6400 | reverse complement strand
AACAAATACCTTGCAAATGGTTCTCCGCTCATTGAAGGTCACAATTACCACTGGCTCAATACCGTTCCAACCAATTTGAAGCTCATCACTTATAAGCATGTCGAACATAGTTGGAATACCATAACGAGCTGACACTGGCTTGTTTACAACGTGGATAAGACAACCTGTTGGAATAATCATAGTGCATCCCCCAACAGACTTACCTTCTTAAGAATCAGTGTGGTTTTGTTAAATCCTAGCAATTGCATGTTTCCTTAAAATTCGATAAACATGCGGTTTATAATATGTATGCTAGCTTTTAAATTTAACCCCCGTAAAATCGACCAAGTACGTGCCTAAGGTAGCAAGTAGAAAAGAAAAAGGGGAGCAATTGCTGTTAATTGCTCCCCTTTTTCTTTAGCATCAATCTTTGCTAAGGCCCATCTTATTATTTGGTAGCTAACAAATTATCTTAAGATAGGCTAATAGTTTTTGACTGGTGCTTTTTAGATCTTATCTAAGCCAAGAACTTCCTTCATGGTGTAAAGACCTGGCTTCTTGTCGCTAACCCATGAAGCAGCGCGAATAGCACCACGAGCAAAAGTAGCACGTGAAGTAGCAATGTGCTCAATGCATACACGCTCGCCATCGGTTAAGAACATAGCATTGTGTTCGCCAACCACATCACCGCCACGTACAGAAGAGATACCGATAGTACCGTATGATCTCTCACCAGTAATGCCATTACGACCTGCTACTAAAACATCATTTAACTGTACGCCACGAGCCTCAGCGGCAGCCTCTGCCATAGCTAAAGCAGTACCTGATGGAGCATCAACCTTATAGCGGTGGTGGGCCTCGTAAATTTCTAAATCTGCATCCTGCATAATAGCAGCGGTCTTCTTGATAAGAGCTAACATGACGTTAACGCCTACAGAGAAGTTTGCAGCAAATACTACAGGAACAGCTCGAGCAGTGGAGACAATCTTTGACTTGTCGTCATCAGTAAAGCCAGTAGTGCCTAAAACTACAGCGCAGCCATGCTCTTTTGCATAATCTAAAACACTTAAGGAGCACTCTGGACGAGAGAAGTCGATAAAGACATCTGGTACAACAGTAAGTCCCTCAACAGAGTCTGCTCTTTCGCCATTGAAGCTTAATGGCAGTGGGTTGTCATTTTTCGAAATGCCAGAGATTACCTTGAAGCCTTCCATACCTTGGCAGCAATCAAAAATAACATGACCCATACGTCCTGACAGGCCTACGATACAGACTTTTAGCATGAACCAAACTCCTTGCTGAGGATTTGTAGATGACGATATCTTTTGTTGGTTGTTAAGTAACCGGCACTGCTGTAAAAGAGCCTGCCTTTATGATTAAGGGGCTCAAGATAGAGATAAGCATGCGGACAGCGACGCATGCGAAATAAGCGATCGGCAAGGTTTAGTAAAGCTTTACCTACGCCATGGCGATAGAAAGCTGGATCAACATAGATGGCCTGAATAAAGCCAGGCTTACCATGATGCGCTTGCACGCCAATAAATCCTAATACGTGTGAGTCATTATCAGCGTTAGCTGCAGCGAGAATATCAAAGTCACCAGAGCGCAAACGCTTTTTCCATAGCTTGTGCATCTCTTTGACCGTATATCCAAGCGGCTCTAAACGACCTTCATTTTTAGCTGATTCAATCTCGATACGAGCAATTTGTTCAAGATCATCTTCTTGAGCAGGACGTATGATAAAGGACTTTACTTCACTCATAGTCGAATGTTGGTATCCATCTCAGCTTGTTCAATATAAGAACTTCTTAATTCATCAATGACTCAGGCAACAACAAAAAAAGACCACGAGAGCATGTGGCCACAGCACGTGCCTTTCTGCTTAAACAAGCGTTATCTTGTTATGTATTGTTGCTGCAAACTGCTATTAGCAGCTCCATGCTATTTTAGGAAGTTTCCCCAAAAATGTCTCAAAAATGTTCATTTGCACGCAATGCTAGCTAAGTTTGATGTCTTTTGGTGCAAAAATACCCACATACCGACCAAATCTAACTGCCACTATGCAAACAACTGCCAGTCTAAAACAGGGCATAACTAAGCTTAATGGATAACTAAGGTATGAGTACGGCTCTATGCATCAACAAATGCAGGTACTCACGCACGGCTCTATGTGCGAAAAAAAAGATAGGTACGATTACTGCGTTCTTTTCATTGGCGTAACTAGCTTGATAGCTTTAGATACGAGCGGATAGAAAAGAGTATTGAGCTAAAGATAAGCATTAATTGGCAAGATTTTGGCGTGGCTAAGAGCAATTAACGTAACCACGCCTTGAGGATGGATTAGCTGAAGCCTAAGAGTTCTCGAGCGCTTTGGCGAGTTGTCTCAGTGATGGTAGAGCCGCCGATCATGCGTGAGATCTCTTCAATACGGCCATCGTGGTTGAGGGCTGTAATGGTGGAGTTAACTTGTCCAGCTTCATTATACTTAGCGACCACAAATTGGGTATGGGCCTTGGCTGCTACTTGAGGTAAGTGAGTTACAGTAATTACCTGCGTATAGTTGCCTAGCTCGTTTAGCAGTTCGCCAACAGAAAGAGCGGTTCTGCCTGAAATACCCGTATCAATTTCGTCAAAGATAAGGGTAGGGGTAGAGTTAACTGACGCTGTCAAAACTTCAATAGCTAAAGCAAGTCGGGAAAGCTCACCGCCTGAGGCTACAGCTGCTAAAGGACGTAAACCTTGGCCTAGGTTGGCTGAGAACATGAAGGTAAGTTCATCACGACCGCTTGGACGTGGCTTGCACTCCTCATCACGGCTAAGCTCAATATCAAACTTAGCATCTGGCAATGAGAGGACTTTGATCTTCTCTTCAATCTTGGAGGCTAATGAGGCCGAGGCTAGTTTACGTTCCTTGGTAAGCTCTTGAGCCTTAGCTTCATAATCTGCACGTGCTGCTTTAACCTCTTCAGTAAGATCACTGATGCGCTTACGTAAAGAGACAAAGTTATTAATTTTGTTCTCAATGCGTTCAGCCATTAAGTACAGCTCTTTTGGCAGACAAGAGAAGCGACGAGCAAGCTCGTGAGCCTTGGTCATGCGCCCTTCAAGCTCGGTAATGCTTACATCGAGAGTATGAGTGCATAAGTCCTCAGCAAGGCCCGAGGCTTCTAAGAGGTTTTGCACTGCAGCATCAACGTTTTCGACGATCTTATCGATACGCTGATCAAAGGCTTTAACTTTATCTAGTGAAGATAAATACTTACCTAAGATCGCCACTAAGCTGTTTTCGTTAAGCTCGATACCTGCATGTAGATTGCCAAGGATATAGCTAAATTGAGCTTGGTGTTGAGCACGATCAAACATGCTCTCTAACTCTTCATAATCACCCTGAGCAAAGTCGAGGCGCTTGAGCTCTTCAAGATCATAGCGATCTTGTTTGTAGGTCATGGCACCAGCTTTTTGCTCTTCTGCAAGCTTAGTAAGATCGTGGCGTAGTTTGCTATAACGATTGAAAGCATCGTTAACTTCGTTAGCCAAAGGACGCAGTTTGCCAAAGTTATCAACGATCTCAAGCTGTCTTTTGCCATCCATTAGGCGCACGCCATCATGCTGACCATGAACAGCAACTAGAAGCTGACCAATTTCTCGAAGCTGAGTTAGCGTAGCAGGATGGCCATTAATATATGCTTTTGACTTGCCTTCACAGGTAACGATACGGCGCAGTAAGAGCTCGTCATCATCGTGCATATTCCATGAGTCAAAGCCAACAGCTTGTCCATCGGCAACCACAGCAGTATCAACTTCACTACTTTCGACTTGCTCAAGATTAGGAGCATTGTTAAAGATAAGATCGCCACTGCTCTGATTATCAGGATCTTGACTTACAGAGGCTGTATTTGCTTGTTCGCTCACGATCTTCTGATCGCTGCTTTTGCTATTACGCTCTTCTAAAAAGCCGTAGTCGTCTAAGAGTTTGATCGCCTTAAATTGATTTTTTAAAGAAAAGCGGGCATTAACCTCAAGCTGCTTTTCGCCTTGGCGAACCATATTGGCATCGGCTTTAGCTCCGAGTACTAAGGACAGGGCATCGACAACTAATGACTTGCCTGCACCTGTCTCTCCAGTAATACAGATCATGCCTGGAGTGAAATCAACTTCAGCCTCTACTGATAAAGCAAGGTTATTCAAATTGAGTTGTTCTAGCATGATCTCTCCGAGATATGTTATCCAATGCTGAGATACGAGTATAAGCTAAGTACGCCACAGAATATGTAATAGTGGGAATAAATAGCGCTCAAAAGTCTCAAGCCATGCAATGTATTGCTAAGAGGTTAACTCTGCCTAGCTGTAAATTAGCACGTTCTAGCATCATTAAGGCATGTTGCGCATTATAAGGCAGTAAATAACTAGTGACTTACATGCTGCGTTCAAATGGCCTATCGAAACTAAACTATATAGGTCATTTTGTGATACTAGAATATAAACTAGATTTTAAATCAAGGGGCAATTAGGCCCAAAATAGCCCATTTATTTTGCAATCTCTTGGTTATAAAACCATAAGAGATGCAGTCTATGTTCGCAAAAGTTAGGCTATATCTTGCTTTTTAGTAACATTTGTTACTAACAGTACAGTTACTAATTTAATCAAGTTTTAATTAGTATGCTATAGGATAGCACAAAGATCTTAGCTTGTGAAAGTAGCTTGCGATCGTGACCTTAACTTAGGCCACAGCCGTAAATGCTGCTAAGTAAATAGCCAATCGCCATTGCCTAATAGTTGTCTTGCTAAGCATGTACATGATGCTACTGATTTATTCAAAAGATCTATGTAGTGCAAAAAGAAAGTTTGCCTAGCGTATTAACCAAGATTACGTATGTGCAGCCTTGTGCGGTGCAGGCTGTTTCTGTCTTGCTGTCTTGCTGTTTTATGCAACTCTTTCTATACAAAGCTAAGAATGGGGCGATGACTTTAAACAAAAGCATCATAAAAGGCGCAGCTAGGTCAGTACGATCGTCATTTGAATATAACGATATGCGCTTATTAATGGGCAGGATGGCGCATAACTGCATCGAAGTTTTGATGCAGTTATGTGGGAGACAAGGCTTACATAGAGGTTGCTAGCTCAGGAAGCTGTGCTTGTTAGATTGAGCAATAGCACTTGCGTACAAGTGCTTTGTCACTAATTGACGAGAGGTGATTAAACTAGGCTTTGGCCCCATCCAAGTTTTTGGCGGAGGACAGAGTAGTAGTCGTAACCTTCAGGGTGGATAAGCGTCAGTGGTGTGTGGTGCTGACGAATGCGAACTACACACTTGGTGTCGGCGCGAATGGTTACCTGTCCGTCACAGTTAACATTAACCCATTCATGGACGTCTTCTTTAAACTCGAAATCGACTTCAACTTTGCTTTGTCCTGGAATGATGATTGGAGAACAGTTGAGCGACTGTGGGAACATTGGCACTAAAGAGAGAACATCTAAGTGAGGTTCAATGATTGGTCCGCCTGCTGACAGTGAGTAAGCGGTAGAGCCCGTAGGAGTGCCAACAATGATGCCATCGCCACGTAAGGTATACATGTAGTTGCCATTGATATTAACCTTGCAGACAATCATGTGGGCAAGAATACCAGAGTGGATTACAGTCTCGTTGACGGCTAGAGATTGACCTAATTGATCTTCAATGCCCTCTTCAGAGCGACGGAGGACTCGCACATCTAAGAGCGTGCGCTTTTCAATGTTGTACTCGCCTGCAACTACCTTGGCTAAAGAGTTTTCGATATTCTTCGGACTAATGTCAGTCAACAGTCCTAGATGGCCGCGATTAACACCGAGCATTGGAACATCAAAATCTACCATTGAACGAGCAGCACCGAGCAATGAGCCGTCGCCACCCACAACGATAATTAAGTCAGTCTCACGGATAGACTTACGGGCAATTACAGGAACATCTGAGATGTTAAAGCCAACTGCAGTGTTCTGATCGACGTATGCATCTACACCTAAGCCCTTTAAGAACTTAGCAATGTCACTAATGGCACCGCCAACAGGACGGTGATAGACCTTAGAGACAATGACGGCTTTCTTAATCGGTTTAGCTTTATTCTCTGCTTCAGGAGTTATGCTCATCGCGATCCTCTTTGCCATATGGCACTCAGCTAGCTAGCCTTGCTAGTCTTTGGTATACCAAGGACCAGGGCTCTAGGCATGAAAGTCTCTTGCAGAATAAGTGTAACTTAGCTCTTGAATACTAGTCATCAACATACTATCTACAAGACATCTTACTAAGCTTATTAGCCAAACGCATAGAATGCAAGCAATCTAAGGGCTAAATGCCGATTTAGACACACCTTGTTACAGTCTTTTGAGCTAAGTATCGTTAAGTAATTGTTTCTAAGCCTTAATCTTTTGAAAATAATTGTGGCGTTTTGGGTAAATTGGCTTGTAAATGAGTGTAATGAACTGATGCTGCAATCAGTTAATTATGGGATTTGTAACTTATCAAACAAGTTTATATTATGTTGGGTTGGCTTATATAACATAAAGCCCGTAAGTATCCGCTTTTTTAACATTAGTTTCATTGCAAAATTGTGATCTTGGTGCTATTATCGCGGCAGTTTTAAGCTTAGTGCGTGATGCTCTAGCTTAATTTTTAGACTCTAGTGCAAGGCTTGTTTATTCATGCTGATTTGACCTCAATTTATTGAGTCAAAAACTTATATTGTGCCTTGTTAGCTCAATGTAAGGCACATAGTCTCCCTCTCTTCTTTTTCATACAAGCAATCCTGCTTGTTCGTGTCTAGTATCTCCTGTGGATAGATAAAGGCGTATCGACTTTACTTTTGCAGTGAGCTGCCTTGATTGACGGATGCTCTTTCAATGTTACAGAAACTCTTTGGCTTTGATCCAAATGTCCATAGTGTAAAGACCGAGATTTTAGCCGGTGTAACCACATTCCTGACCATGGCCTATATTCTTGCGCTGTCTCCTAACGTATTAGCAGCTGCAGGAATGGATAAGGGTGCTCTCTTTACCTCAACAGTTATCTCTACTGTTTTAGCTACCTTATTAATGGCTATTTACGCTAAGCTGCCTTTCTCCTTGGCACCAGGTGTTGGCCTTAATGCTTTCTTTGCCTATACCGTATGTCTGACTATGGGCTACACCTGGCAGTTTGCTCTGACTGCAGTATTGCTTGAGGGTCTCATTTTCATCGTCCTGACAATTACTAATGTTCGTGAGCAGATTGTTAATGCACTGCCAATGTCGCTTAAGTACGCGATCTCTGCAGGTATTGGTCTGTTCATTGCGTTCATTGGTATGCAAAACTCTCAGATCATCGTCAACAATGATGCTACCTTAGTATCCTTAGGTGACATTACTCAAGGCCCTGCAATGCTGGGCATGATTGGTCTGCTTGTAACTTCCGTTCTCCTTATTTTACGTGTCCGTGGCGCACTGTTATTAGGTATCTTAATTACCACCGTAATCGGTATTCCTTTAGGTATCACTGATTTAAGTGGCTTAGTTGGTATGCCTCCATCAGTAGAGCCAATCTTATTCAAGTTTGAGTTTGATAAGATCTTCACCACTGAAATGGCTTTTGTTGTGTTCACCTTCTTATTTGTGGACATCTTCGATACTATCGGTACTTTAGTGGGTGTTTCTACTCGTGCAGGCATGGTAGATAAGAATGGCCGCATTCCTCACTTAAAGAAGGCTTTCTTAGTTGACGCTGTTGGTACTACTGCAGGTGCTATGGTTGGTACCTCAACTGTTACTACCTTCGTTGAGTCCGCCTCTGGTGTTGCTGAGGGTGGTCGTACTGGTCTTACCTCATTTACCACTGCAATCTGCTTTATCATTGCACTGTTCTTAGCTCCATTCTTCTTATCAGTTCCAGGTGCAGCTACTGCTCCAGTACTGATCTTAGTTGGTCTGATGATGATGAGCCAGGTACAGAAGATCGACTTTGCTAACTACTCAGAGTCCATCCCAGCTTTCTTATGTATCGTTATGATGCCGCTGTCATACTCCATCTCTGAGGGTATCGCTTTAGGCATGATCGCATACGTGCTCTTACATCTGTGTGCTGGCAAGTACAAGAGTATTACTGTAGCAAGCTGGATCTTAGCTGCTTTCTTCGTACTCAAGTACCTCATCTAATTAACTTAAGAGCATATGCTGCAGCCACTTATTAACACGAGTGGTAAGTAAGCATCAGGCTTATTTACAAGGCATTGCCCATGCACAGTATCACTACTAGCAGCATGGGCATATGCCTTATGCAAAGCTTGTCCAAGTGCTTTTATAGCTTAGTAAGTTTTGTATTAAGCGCTCTAAAAGGCCCTGTATGATTAATATCATCAGGGCCTTTATCGTTTTAGGGCAGCCCAATCTATTTCAATCGCGAGTGCTGCTATATAGCGGCTCATAGAATCTCATCAAGGTAATAGATGCTCATAGAATCTCATTGAAGGTGATAGCCGCCCATAGAATCTCATTGAAGGTGATAGCCGCGCATAGAATCACATTGAAGATACTAGGAGCACATCTAAGCACTTTCGTTTGCCGAGCATATGCTAAGCATGTGCAGCACCGTGCGGCCATGCCATACCATGTCATGCTACGCGCATGACAGGCTGCAGTAATGATAGAAGTAGCTTGCTGCTAAGCTATAGCTACGAAAGAGTGTGTATGGTTGCCTCGCTCTGTAGCGTTACCGAACGCATTAATGGCGCTGCTAAGCCATGCAGGGCAGCGATGGGGTTGGTAATGCCTATCTAAGGTATGCTGCGCTGATAAGAGCGTGCTGTGGGCAGATAATTGGAGCATTAGCTGCTGTGCCGGAGTAAGGTTGTAATGCGGCGTTGTGCTTTGCACGTTGACTTAGATTGAAAATGGCTGAGTGCATGTAGTAGTGCTCGACTAACTAAGTAGTGGGCGAAAGGGCTTGATATGTTTAGAAATGTTGTATCTATGATTTTGGGTACAAAAAAAACGGCCTTAAAGCCGCTTGAGTACCTGATGGCGGATGGAGTGAGATTCGAACTCACGGAGGACGCAAATCCTCGACGGTTTTCAAGACCGTTGCATTCAACCGCTCTGCCATCCATCCGCATAGGTTGTGCGCACATTATACCGAGTTTTAACTAGGATGCAACACTTGCTTAAACTTTTTTGGAGTGTATTTGCACCTATGTACAGTCAAACGCGATAAATAAGCTAATTGTATAGCTTGTACTTATGCAGCAATCTAGCTTTATGAGAACATGTGTTTTTGCTTTTGAGCCATTGTTCAGTGTATTTTGGGTTGGTTG
>NZ_AXWV01000099.1 GCF_000482845.1 Anaerobiospirillum succiniciproducens DSM 6400 | reverse complement strand
AAATTAGATTTTTAAAGAGCATCCCCAAGGCTAGCTCGGGTAAAATGGCATTAAAGCAAAAATGTGAACTAAAGCATCTTTGCCGTTTCGCCATATCAAAGTTTGATCGTGTGCACATTGTACGAAAATAAAATGATAATGATTATCAAATGCAAAAAGACTTTCTGCAAATTTATGGTTTTTGCCACAACAACTCTCATTAGTAAGCACGCTATGGGTTTTTGCGGTAGTTGATAGTTTTGTTAACTTTATTGTAATTGTATGACAACACTTTTAAATCAGTGTTTGTTAGATTTTGTATTTTGATGTGAGCTTGCTGCTAAGAGCATGCTGTTGCTAAGACTATGGTGAGGAAAAGATTAGATTATGTTGGTCTTAGCGGTGGGGATAGCAAAATGCCGCTATTAAAGCGGCATTTAGAAGAGTGTTTATTTGGCAACCTTAGATGCTAAGGTGGGTACCAACGCATTAGATGCTAAGGTGGTTGCTAACGCATTAGATACTATGCATTAAGAACAAGGTATTAGATGTTGACTGATCTGATGCGTGCCTTCTTTTTAGCAATACGCTCTGATCGAGTGTCGAGATAGTTCTTGCCAGCAATTAAGAAAGCTAAAACAAAGAAGCCTCCTGGAGGCAAAATAGCTATCAGCACTGAAAAGTCTGGGTTGTAAAGGTGTACTTCAAGATCTTTTGCCCATGGACCAAGTAAGTCAGCCGCACCAACAAAGAGGGTGCCGCTACCTAAGATCTCACGAATAGCACCAAGCGCAAAAAGAACTAAGGTAAAGCCGATACCACAAGCAATGGCATCAACGGTGGAGCGTAAGAGATTATTCTTGCCAGCAAAGGCCTCAGCGCGACCCATGATGATACAGTTAGTAACAATCAGGGCTAAGTATATGCCAAGTTGTTGATAGAGCTCAGGGAAGTGGGCCTCAATCTCAAAGCGAACTGCAGTTACTAAAGAAGCGATCACCACTACATAGATTGGGATACGAATCTCTTGTACCACTACCTTACGGATGATGGAGATAACCATAGAGCTTAGTACCATAACTAAGATAGTAGCTATACCTAAGCCTAAGGCATTAGCAGCTGAGGTGGTTACAGCAAGCAGTGGGCACATACCTAAAAGCTGGCAAAGACCTGGGTTATCTTTCCAAATTCCTTTGATAAAGATCTCCCACAGCGAGATTTGCTTTTGCACTGGGGCATCAGGCTGTAATTTGCCTTCAACTTCAATGTGATCTTTCATAGTTTGAATCTCTTAGAGACTGTTGCTAGCAGCTATTTGTAGCTACTTGTATTCATGTGGTCTCTTTTGTTGAGGCACCGTGTTGATGGTGCCTGAAGCTTTAATTCTTTGGCAAATATGATTAATTGCTTGGCTTGCAATCTTTGAGTGACTCAAAGTCAATCTTTTGCATGGCCTTGAGAAAATCGTGAGTGGCTAAAGCAACCGCTCTTGAGGTAACTGTAGCGCCAGTGATGTAGTCAAAATCACCACCAAACTTTTTCACGTCCCACTTTGCATCATCGATGCTCAGATTGTCATACATATCAAGGTAGGTGCCTTTCTTGCGATCGAGCTTGTCACCAATACCAGGTGTCTCTTTGGAGACCATAAAGTCAATCTTGCTAATGCGCATATTGCTATCTACAGCGCCAATCATGATGAGCGGATTAGAGTATCCACGATTGGTGGAGTAGTTGGAGATATAGCCAAGTACCTTGCCAGTTTCATCTTGCGCAATATAAGCACGCATGTTCTTACCAATGAGCTTGTCAGAAATAAGCTTGCAACGGTAAGTGATCTTGCCTGTTGCCTCTTTCTGAGCATTAGGCAGCATCTTGTTAACTAACTCTTGCTCATAGCGTACACGATTAGCTTGGATATGCTCTTCAGTATCAGCCTGAACATAGAGCACACCAGCGGTACATAACACCGCAATTACCGCTAAGCTAATGCCGGAGAAAATGGCGCGGGCGTTTGGTTGTGAGTTAAACATGGTTAATCAAGACCTCCTGTGCGATATCCAATACCAAATGGACGACGCTTGGTCATAACATCCATGAGTGGGGCTAAACAGTTGCCCAGCATAACGGCAAAGGCAATAGAGTCTGAGTAGCTACCATTGATACGCATGATTACAGCTAAGACACCAATAAATGCAGAGAGAATAATGCGTCCTTTAAAGGTGCCACAGGTAGTAACTGGATCAGTGATGATGTAGAAAGCACCTAACATGGTACCGCCCATGAGTAAGTGTTCTACAGTAGTAATAGATAAGGCTGGATCATAGTGATGCCAAATAGCGGCAGTTGCTGCCACTGCGCCCAAGAAAGCTAAAGGAACTTGGAAGCGGATACAGCCAGTGAAAATTAAGATAAGGCCACCAAGAACGTAGGCACCACCAAGCCAGGCATAAGCCATGAAGCTAGGGCCGGTAAAGTCAACGTGAGGTACGCTCTCAACAGTTTCTGCCTTTCGTGAAGTCTTGATGCTCTCTAAGAAGGTAGCGCCAGTGAGTGCATCAGCAGTAAAGCGGCCTTCAATGGCAATAGTAGCTTGCTCTTGCAGACGCTCTTGCTCACGAATCATCAGTTCATTGCTAGTGTCGTGGGCGTTAGCAATGATCTCATCTTGCATGTGCACAGATTGACCAACCTTAGCGGCGTTTTCGTTCTTGGCTGTAGCTACGTCCTTAGCAACATCATTAGCTTTAGCGATCTGAACTTCAGCGCTAGTTGCTTCTAACTTGGACTCATCCTGTGCAGTCTCATTGTCCTCAGCGGCGCTAGCAGCCATGGCTGCATCGTTAGCAACTTCATCCTGAGTGTTTACTACTTCATCAGATGCAGCGTTATTTTCTGTAGCTGCCTCTTGTACAGGGGCGGCAGTTTCTTGAGAAGCAGCAACGTCCTTTGCAGTGGCTGTGTCTTCTGTAGCAGCAACGTCATCTGCAGTGGTGGTTACTTCTGCCTCAGTTGACTCAGTGTCGGCTGTGGTCTCTACATTAGCCTCAGTTGAGTCAGTGTCGGCTGCGGCAGTTGCTTCATCTGCAAGTGAGGTGTTTTCGTTGTTTGGCTCGGTAGAGTCTTGACCGTTAGCATCTGGTGATTTGATCTTGTCGGCATCGGCATCAGATGCGGCTGCGGCTGCAGCTGTTTGTTGTTGCTTTTGTGCTTCAGCTTGAGCACGGTCTTGAGAGATCTGGGCCATAGAGTGCGAAACTTCGTACTCGTTTTGGCGGTTAAGATCTTTGATCTCTTTAATCAGTACCTGAGGATCAGCACCAGCAAAGACCACATCTAAAGTACGCGATGGAGTGGCTACATACATAGCGCCAGGGGTTGGGGAAACCCAAGTGCTGTAGAAGATGCCAGGGGCAGAGATCACCAAGAAGATAAATCCAGACATGGCTGGATTGAAGATGTTCATGCCCAGACCACCAAAGCACTCACGTACCAGCAACATAGCAAAAGCAGTTGCCATAACAGTAAAGTACCAAGGCAGCAGTGGTGGCAGTGTAAGCGCCAGTAAGAGTGCAGTTACTACACCTGATGGATCTCTAAATACATGCTTAATTCGGCGGTTACGCATGAGAGCTGTCAGCACCTGGCAAGCAATTGCTGTGATGCTGGCGATAATGAATTGAATAAGCGTACCGCTGCCAAAGAAGTAGGTCATAACACCCACCGCAGGGATCAGTGACACAATCACAGTCATCATGATGCGGGTGGTGCTCATTTGGCAGTGCAAGTGCGGTGCAGGCTCGATGCCTAAGTTTTGCTTCGCACTTTGAACAGAAATTTGCATTGGTTAATCCTGTTTTCAGGGAACTGCGTATAGCTTTAGTTATTTAAGATAGCTGCATTACTTACAAGGCAACTATCTTTGTTCACATCGCTACACTGTGCTTATCTAATCAAGCAAGCCTCTTTTATACCAAGACTTGCTCTTGCAAATTAAGGCTAGTACTTACTAGGCCTTAGAGCTGTTATCTTCTGAAGATTGCTCACTGTCAGGTGGTGGTAAATCCTTACGACGCAAAGCAGTTGGAATCTTCATCTCCTCTTGCTTACGCTCCTCAGGTGCAGTCAAGTACTTCTTAGCACGTGGACGGCTCTGTGGGATGTAAACACCTTCTGCAGGAGGGTTTTCAACCTTACGTACGTCAGGATCCTGATTTTCAGGAGCAGGGTAGTGAATAAGAGGCTCAGCATGCTTAGTAACAGCTGCACGACGGATAGCAAACGGTACTACCTTATCTTGATCGATTTGTGCTGCTTCTTTAGCAACCTCAACGTCAGCTTCAGCCTCTTCCTTGTCATTGCGGCTAAGCTTACTTAAGACAGAGGTTGAGGCGTTTGCAATGGTTACTGATTCATCAGACAGTCTTTGTGAAGAACGACCGCTATCAGAACGTGATGCTGCAGTATCTTGCGCCATCATAGCAGCGTAGAGCATGCCATCCTTAGTCTGACTCATCATGGCACTGGCCTTAGCCTTGCCACTTTGAGCAGAGTCGCTATCTGCAGTGCTCTTGTTCTTCTCAACTGCACCCTTAGTCGAGCTGATGTTTAAGCTATCTTTAGTTGAGCTCTTGTCACTCTTGTCGGTCTTGGTAACCTCAATTGGTGACTTAATTGAGCTAATCTTAAGCGCTGGAGCTGCGCTGCTATCAGTACTGTTAGTAGCTAAGGTAGTAACTGGGTTTACCACATGCTTAGACTGACTTTCGTCAGATGCAGTGCTCTGATTGTTCAGATATGGATTAGTTGCATTGTTTGCAGCTGCAGCAGCTCTCTTAGCAGCGGCTCTTTCACGGGCAGCAGCTACAGCGGCAGCACGCTTTTGAGCGATCTCATCATCACTTGCATTAGCGTCATTACCCTTTTGTGCAGCAGCACGAGCTAAAGCAGCCTCACGACGCTTACGACGTTGCTCTTCTTCCTTGGCAATACGCTCATTACGTACAGCAATACGCTCCTGGGCACGCTGATTACGCTTTTGGTTATCATCGAGCAAGTGTAGGATCGCCATTTCCTTACGGAATTGAGCAGTTAAAGGAATGCGTGATGGGCAAACATAAGAGCAGCAACCGCACTCGGTACAATCGAGCATGCCGCAGCTCTTGGTCTTCTTATGTTGACCTGCACGAGATAAGGCATACAGATGGTATGGAGTAAGGCGGCTTGGGCATACACGAGCACAACGACCACAACGAATGCAGTTCATTGCCTCAGGTTGCTCTTCAATTTCTTTAACTGAAGGTACAAAGACGCAGGTAGCACTCTTAGTAATTGGTACGTCGATAGATGGGAGAGTAAAGCCCATCAGTGGACCACCCAAGATGATACGCTGTCTTCTTTCAGGATTTAGCTTATAGGCGTTAAGAACAAATCTTACTGAGGTACCTAAGCGCACTAAAGCATTACCAGTACGACCTAAAGTCTTGCCATCAACGGTAATCACGCGCTTAATGAGTGGCACACCGTCGATAACGGCCTGCTTAATCGCATAAACAGTCTCAACGTTATCAACCACAATACCGCACTCAGAGGTGTGTTCAGAGTATGGGATCTCAATGCCAGTACAGATCTTAATTAAGTTACGGGCTGCGCCAGATGGATAGATGGTTGGAATAACTCTTACCATAACGTCATCGGCAACAGCTGCCTTCATAGCATCAATGGCCTTAGGCTTATTGTCCTCAATAGCGACAATGGTGACCTTAGGATTGAGGATCTTACGAACTACCTCGATACCCTTGGCAATATCGGCAGCCTTTTCTTGCATCAGACGATCGTCGCATGTGGCTACTGGTTCGCACTCAGCACCATTGACGATGAAGATATTGCAATCGCCCTTTGCATCCTCAACCGCTGCACCGATCTTGGCTGCAGTTTGGAATTGAGCACCACCAAGACCCTCAACGCCAAAAGAGCGAATGCGCTCTAAAAGCTCTTGTGGGGTCTTGTTTTCCCAATCTAACATTGGCTCGTCTGGTACTTTCTCATCTAAGCCGTCAGGCTTGATGGTAATGCAGCGACCGGCAAAACCTGAAGGGTGTGGCAATACCTGCATGGAGATACTGGTGATCTCACCTGAGGTAGATGCATGCAGTGGCACATTACGATTGCCACCTGGACGAGTTAATGGCTGACCAGCTTTAACGTGATCGCCAGTTTTAACCAAGATCTCACCGCCCTCGCCTAAATGACGCTCTAAAGGCAAGGTAATTAAGGATGGGATATCGATCTCTTCAATGGCGCAATCAGAGGTTGATTTACGCTCATTGGTTTTAATTCCGCCGAAGAAGCTCCAGAGCTTACCACGCAGGATTTTGTCTAATTGCTTAGAAAAAGGCATGACTAATTTCCTTTGAAGCGTATGGATTCCAACTCCCAATTGAAGTTGGCGGTAGTAGGCTCAAGACGGACCATTTCGATACAGTCAACAGGGCATTTGTTGACGCATTCTGCGCAGCCAATGCATTCGTTTTCAATGATGGAGTGAACCACTTTAGCTTTTCCCTTAATCGCATCAACAGGGCAGTGACGAGCACACTTAGTACAACCGGTACATAGGCTCTCGTGAATGATGGCTACTGTACGTGGGGTAAAGATAGCATCATCAGATTCATCAGTAGGAACAGATACACCTAAGATCTCAGCAAGAGTGTCGACGGTGTCCTGACCACCTGGAGTGCACTTGTTACATGGTGCGGTGCCGTTGGCCATGGCCTCAGCGTAGGCGCGGCAACCAGGGTAGCCACATTGGGCGCATTGAGCACCTGGTAGAGCCTTTTCAAGCTTCTGAGCAGTATCGTCACCTGAAGAACCTTTTGAACGAGCCAAGTATGACAGTACGATGCCGAGCAAGAACAATGCTCCTGCACCGTATAGCAAAAAGCTTAATTCGTTATCACCAATCATTGAACGATACTCTCTATTAAAAAAACTAAAGAAAGCCAGCCAACTACAAAAAAACACCGCCATTCAAGCAACACGGTATCTTAATTTTTTAAAACAGAGCTGTCTTTAGCATCAAGACTGCTGCCACATCATTAAGTGGCGTTGGTGCCTTAAAACAAACACCAAAGAGCAAGAACAAATAACTTACTATCAATGAGTAAGATACGATTTGAAGGCTATAAGCTCGTATTACATTACCGAGCCAGTAAAGCCTGCAAAGCCCATGAAAGCTAATGACATAAGTCCAGCGCTAATGAGGGCAATGGCAGTACCTTTAAACGGTGTTGGTACATCGTTAATAGCAAGACGTTCACGCATAGCTGCAAACAGCAGTAACACCAGAGTAAAACCAGCACCAGCGCCTAAGGCATAGACCATAGAGTTAACTAAGGTGTGCTTTAAAGAGCTATTAAGAAGCACTAAACCTAACACGATGCAGTTAGTAGTAATCAAAGGCAGATAGATGCCTAATGCCTGATACAGGCTATATGAGGTCTTGCGGATGACAATCTCTACTAGCTGTACTGCAACAGCAATAATGATGATGTCGACAATCAGGTCTAAAGAGGTTAGGCCTAATGGGATCAGCACAAAGTTGAACGCAAGATTACAGATCAGCGCAGAAAGTACGAGCACAAAAGTAGTTGCTCCGCCCATGCCTAAGGCTGCAGAAAGCTGATTAGATACGCCAATAAATGGACAAATACCTAAGAAGCGAACCAGCACAAAGTTATTCACGATGGCAGCGCTGAAAAAGAGGATTAAAGCATCGACCATAGGTTTTGTTCTTCTTAATTAAAGCTACGCGTTAATAAAGAGCGCACTTTAATACAGGCAATGGCATCAAAAAAAAATGCCCCCAAACGCCTAAATAGGCTTAGCAATGATGCTATGGGCTAAAACATGCCTTTGCGTTGTACTTTTAGTGATACGTAGCTATGCATAGATGCAAGTCATGAGACCATTTAAAATGAGGCACTCATTGCATCGAGAGCTTACAAAACAATGGCTTAGATTGAATCAACCATTGCTTAGCGTAAACTTGATCTTGATCCTACTCGGACTCAAAATCGCCTCATTTTACTGCAAAGACTTTGTTTTGACTAATCGAGGTCATTCTGTTGCGTATTTTATGCAATAGAAAAAGGCCTAAGCTATGAGCTTTTGCCCACCATACAAGATGGTTAGGATAGGGAAACTAAAGCGATACATATCGCATTAGTTGACGGTAACTGACATACAAAGCAGCCCCATAAAAGCACAGCCAATTGGGCATAAATTATCATTTGAAAGTAAGTCAGTCCTCTTATCAATTACGTTGCATCAGAAACAATCAAAAACGTCGGTACATTTGCACATACTTACTAAAAAAGGTAAGGCAGCAATCATTGTTCGAGCAAAACGAAGAGGCATCAAAAAAATAATAGCTCCTCGCGGCCATACTATCTGGTTTATTAACCTAGTTCAAAGTAGTGCACAGCGTGATCAAAATATGTCAAATAAGCCTCTTTTAGAGGCATAAATAGCAAAGATATAGTGCTTACTTTCACGTGCTTTGTGACGCCCTTATAAGTATGGAGTTTTAGTATGAAAAAATGCTGCATAACTTCAATAGAGCGCTTGCGCCTCTAATTAGGTTGGTGATAATGAAACTATCAGGTTTCGATTGATTACAGCTAATTAGCAAGAGAATCACATGGCAGCATCAGCTAAGAAAGAATCAAAGGTTAAAGAGCAGGATGGTAAGAAGCCTGCTAAACGTGGTTGTTGTCGTAAAGCAGCAAGCGCTGCAGACAAAAAGCCTAAAGATCAAGCAATGGAAGTAAAGACCAAGGTCGCTACCAAGACAGCTACCAAGACAGCTAGCAAGAGTGCCTGCAAGTCAAAGAGCTCAGCTTGCAAGAGCAAGGCTAAAACTGAGGCATCTGAAAAAGTTGTTGCTACCAAGGTAAAGACTGCCTCCAAGAGCAAAGCCTCAGTTGCTAAAACCGAAGTTGCAAAAGCAAGCAAGAGTGCCAAGCCAAAGGCCACTGCCGAGAAGGCTGCCGCAACTTCAAAGGCTAAAGTAACTCCAAAAGCTAAAGCAGCTCCAAAAGCAGCCGCAGCTACAATTACCAAAGAGACTAAGTCAAAAGCCACCAAGGCTACTAGCGCTACAGCAAAGGCTGCAGATAGCAAAGCAAGCAAAACAAAAGCTACAGCTACCAAGAGCACTGCAACCAAGGCAAAGGCGACAGCCACTAAGGCGGCTACTAAGAGCACTGCAACCAACGCAAAAGTTACTGCCTCTAAGGCGGCTACCAAGAGCACTGCAGCCAAGGCAAAAGCTACTGCTACTAAGGCGGCTACCAAGAG
>NZ_AXWV01000098.1 GCF_000482845.1 Anaerobiospirillum succiniciproducens DSM 6400 | reverse complement strand
TATCGGTAGCCTTTGGCAGGATAAACTCAGTATCGAAGTCGTCCATGGCATAAAAATCAGCTACGCCAGTTAATACACCGAGCTCATGGCATTTAGCGTTTCTAAACATCTGAATATCTAAGATGGCATCGCCTACCCCCATGATCTTGCCAACAGGAACGCCAGAGAGCGCACTGATTTCATTAATCATGGCAGGTGATGGCTTAGACTCGCACTTGTCTCCAGTGCAAATGATCTCAAAATAGTCCTTAAGCTCTGGGCAATCATCAAGGAGGCGATCTACACCCACGCGTGACTTACCTGTTGCCATGGCGATCATATAGCCTTTGGACTTTAAAGCCTTAAAAGTATCTAAGATGCCATCAAAGAGAATAGAAACATTGATATCCGGGCTTACAGAAAAGGTATCGCGATAAAGCTGAGTAGTCTCTAAAGCCAAACGCTCATCAGTCGGATCTGGCAGCAAACTTTGAATACCCTTATTCAAAGTCATGCCAATAGTGCCCTTGATCTGCTCAGGAGTAGGCACTGGCAGATTGGCGTACTCAAAGGTACGCTGAAAGCAGATAATGATCTGCTCAATACTATCAGTGACCGTGCCATCAATATCAAAAGCAAACAGTTTAACCTCTTGGAGGCATTCTCTTAATCCTTCATCTGCCTTTAGTGACACGGTATTGTTCCTATCTTTGATTATCATTAAGCCACTTAAGCTGTGGCCACAAAACTTGCTGCTTAAACTAAGCTGCAAAACTATCGGCAAGCATTGGCAGCACCATATGGCTGCTAAAAATAGCTGCTTATACCTGCTACTTTATATGTGCAGCAAGACTAAAGTATACACAAGCAAAGCATTTCATCTAGCAACAGCGTAAAAAAATAATAGAACTTATCAGAACGCCGACGGCTAAACTAAGCCAAACTTTACATAAATGCTACTGTGCAGCCTAAAACAGACTTGCATAGTTCTTACAGTAGTCCCATGAGCATGTGACGATCTTTATTGCGATGATCTATCTTTGAGATCGCTAGGCGCAAATAAAGCCCTGTGATCTTGCGACTACAGAGCTTTTTAATGAAATCTGTTGCTATGTATTGTTTGCTGTGGTTTACGCACAGAACCTCGATCTACTGAGCTTAATCTAGTTGCGCTTGCGCAGCACCTCAAGGATTTGCTCAAGCTCAGGTGGCAGCGGAGCCTCGACCTTGACTACACGATTAGTAGCAGGGTCGATGAAGCTAACACGGAAGGCATGCAAGAACATGCGATGCATACCTAGGCTTCGTAAGAGCGCATTGAAGGTCTTATCGCCGTACTTTTCATCACCACCAACGGCGTGCTTTACATAGGCTGAATGCACACGAATTTGGTGGGTACGACCAGTATGTGGCATAGCAGCCATTAAGGTAGCCTCAGTGCCAAAGCTCTCGACGATGTCATAACCGGTTGAGGATGGAGCGCCTTCTTTAAAATTAACCTCCACCATACGCTCACCTGAGCGTAGCTCATTACGAATGAGCGGGGCATTAACGAGGTTAATCTTACGATCCCATTTGCCAGGAACTAAGGTTAAATAGCGCTTTTTAACCACACGGTTTCTAAACTGCTCATGTAAATTACGCAGCGCGGCACGGCGCTTAGCGATAATGAGAGCACCGGAGGTATCACGATCGAGACGGTGGGCTAACTCTAAAAATGACTCTTGAGGATATAAAGCTCGCATGGCCTCGATAAGACCAAACTCAATACCAGAGCCACCATGAGCGGCTAAACCGGCTGGCTTATCCACCACGATGATGAGATCGTTTTCAAAGAGAATACGGTTTTTAAGATCTTGTACTAACTTAAGATTTGATGATGGGATGGTAACAGGTCCAGTACTTACACGTACTGGAGGCACACGAATCTCGTCACCAGCTTTGAGCTTGTACGATGGAGATACACGACCCTTGTTTACTCTCACCTCACCACGACGCAGGATGCGATAAATCATGCTGCGCGGAACTCCCTTAAGCACACGGGCAAGGTAGTTATCTAAGCGCTGGCCATCATCATCTACTGATGCGGTCTTGTAGGTTACTTTAAACTGGGTCTGATTGTTATCATCAGCCATCGCATCTTCCTCAACATCCTACTTACCTATCCTCATGATAGGTTCGTTTTGCACAAAACGTCTATTTTACCAAAAGTTAATGCGCATACCAAAAGTTTTGCTAAAAGCACTCGCTCCCTTACCCTCTCTTCTTTCGCGCATAAGAGGCATATTTATCTTATTTTAACTGCCTTACACTTATCAGCATCATCGCGCGTAGACCTCGGTTACTGGTACTGCCTAAGATGTACAGCACAGGCCTATAACGTACTTGCTCTGTAATAAGATGTTCTTGCTCTGGTCTAAGACGTACGTACCTGGCCTAAGAGGTAAGTGCACTCAATCCATGAATGGGCGGCTGGCTTTAGCGTCTAGTGACTTGATGGCATGATGCTCGTTGTTGCTTGCTGATTTTGCATGCTTCTTATGTTTGCTGCGGCAGCTTGGATATGGTTGTGCGCGGATAATGGGTAATGGGGATTGTTTTGGTAGCTTGTGTTCATGGTGATGTGCGCTCAAAGTGCACCACGATGTGTTTTAAACCATATATTAAGTTTTAGTTGGCTAGTAGTGCGTTGATGTACTGATGTTGCTGTCATTTGCTTTAGATGGCTAAAGCCCGATTTGTATCGGATTTGTGATGATAGGATTAGTGTGTTGTGGGCGATCTTTTGTGGTGGATTTTGGAGCTTTTAGGCAAATCACTGTTAAAAGTGCTTAGATAACTTGTTTAGTTGCGATGTTTTGTCAGATAATAAGCCACAGTCAAGATAGGTTTATTGTGGTATTAAGACATGACCTAGAACCTATCCTGGTGACGCTCTGTATGGCACTGTCATACGTCGTGACCTTTGACTGCCGTCTGATACTTAAGCCGACGCTTTAGTGCAAATGCCTTGGCAAATTCAGCACATAGCGCAACTTATGATATCGCTTGAGTCTTATACCTTTTCAAAGTTGTAACTCTAGCTTTAAACACCATTGTCAAATGCTAGATAGAGCTTGGGCTTAAAACTGCAGCTTTAAATGCCATGAGGCGCAGAGGCTTTAGTTTTTTTTCCAAGTTTAAGGTATCAATACTCAAGGCTGATCGTAACTTGTTCTTAATGTACTGTTTGTTCTAACTAAACAGGCCATAAGCTTTAAACCGTCGTATCAGTGCGCTTGTCGAGTGTGATTTGTTCACAACAAGCTTGCTAAAGCTCATTAGTTACACACGAGCTTTTGCATGAGCTTAAAGCTTAGCACTGACACATAAGTTATCGCTCTTTAGCTTGTTAAAAGCTCACTTACGGACCATGCAGCGATCTGCATGAGTTATTAGCATGAGACTTATGTAGCTTATATTTAGCTACAAGCTTTTAAGTAGCGCTCAACAGCTTATCTATCAGAGCTACTAAGCTTTTTAGAGGGCCCCTAACAAGGTCTCTTGAAAGTAGTGTAGTCAGGTGATCTTAGGAAGGGATTAAGAGACGTCACGGTTGCAAGGCCCTGTCCCCTCTTCAAGGAAGTAAGGTGAGCTTCGCCTTGTGTATTACAAATGCCGGTTTCTGTTTGAAATCAGATTACTACTGCGAGTAAGACCTAGACAAAAGGGAGATAGTTAAAAGCAGGTTTTTAAAAGAAATAAGCATCAGTTTCTTGGCTTTTAGGCCGCATGAAGCTTTGTTTCTTTAACATTACCTAGCTTCTCCTAACAGGCCTCGCCCGGTTTCACTTTTAACGACAATCTCAGTTTGCTTATGTGGCTAAAGGACAATCAGTCTAAAGAATTGGTGCCGTTACATCGCGCTTAAAGCGTATCTAAACTATCGACCCACTGTAATTACACGGTCTTTATCACGACGGCCTTTGCTTAAATTAGCCTTAGCGCACTGACTTTTGAGTTAAGCAGTATTGTTTAGATGTTTTAAAGACGCTTCATTCTTTGAGCATCTTGGCAGTACTTTTTGAGGATTGTAATGAGGATAAGTAAGTCTTTAATCAAAGATACTTACTTATCTTAAGTACTGATAGTCACTTTCACTAAAAGATCTAGGCTAAATTGCAGTTACTTATGCGCACTTGTAGCTAGAGATTTATGTGAAAGGCTCAGACAAACTTATGTTTGCAAAGCACTACCAGTCTTTGATGCTGCTTTATGCAGCTTAAGATTTTCAGCAAACAGGCTAGCCTGTAGCTAAAAGTCTTAACTGGTACACTAAAGACCCTTTGAGCAAAACTTAGTCGCTCAAGAGCTCATCTTATGAGTTTGAGCCTAATGCTAAGACGTTTTGGTTAAGATGACTTGAGTTTTGATGCTTAGATGTTGGTCTTAAAGATAAGAGTTTTTACTAAGGCTTTATGGTCTAGTAACTTGAGTCTTTAGCTTGTGGCAAAGATATAAACGATCTGACGTATTGCTATGCTCCTTGTAAGGTGCTGATGAGATCATTCATGTTTTTCGTGGTGGACTTATTAGTATCTTGGTTAGGAAAGCTAGTAGTGCAGGGCGTTCGGTCAAATTGCACTTTTCAAATAAAGTATCTCCAACAATATTGCCAACACTAGATATCTTGGGCTAAATGCCTAGCTTATGAAGTTGCTGTTTTAAAGCTTAATTCATGGCTACGGCTACATGCCTCACTTAGGCTTGGCTCATGGCTGTGGCTAGTTGCCTTACTTAGGCATGGTTCATGGCTAGTGCTCAATGTATGAGCTTACAAGATGATGGTGCTTGGTGTGAAACTGCGTTCTGATTACAAGAGATCGCCTCATAAGGATCTTTTCCGTGAAAAGAATGCTTATCAACGCCACGCAAGAAGAAGAAGTGCGTGTTGCGCTGGTCGATGGTAATAAGCTATACGACCTTGATATTGAATCCCCTCAGCATGCTAATAAGAAAGCCAATATCTACAAGGGTGTTATTACCCGTATTGAGCCAAGCTTAGAGGCTGCTTTCGTTGACTATGGCGTTGAGCGCCACGGTTTCTTACCGCTAAAAGAAGTTTCTCGCGAGTACTATCCTGAGGGCACTAATTTTAGCGATCACAATGCTCTTAAGACTGCCCTTAAAGAGGGTCAGGAAGTTATCGTTCAGATTGAAAAAGAAGAACGTGGCCTTAAGGGTGCCGCTTTAACCACCTACATTTCTCTTGCAGGCTCTTACATCGTCTTAATGCCGAACAACCCACGTGCTGGCGGTATTTCCCGTCGTATCGAGGGTGAAGATCGTGCTGAGATGCGTGCTGCAGCTCAAGGCATTGATATCCCACAGGGTATGGGTGCCATCATCCGTACTGCTGGTGTGGGCAAGTCAGCTGAAGAACTGTCTTGGGACTTATCCATCTTAACTAAGCTTTGGGAAATGATTAAGAAGGCTGCTGCCTCTAAAAAAGCTCCTTTCTTAATTCACCAAGAGTCATCTGTTGCGATCCGTGCTATCCGCGATTATCTGCGTCCAGATACTGGCGAGATCTTAGTTGATAGCAAAGAGGTCTACGAGAAGATCGTTCACCACATCAAGCTCGTACGTCCTGAGTTCTCTGATCGCGTTCGTCTGTATCGTGGCGATATCCCATTATTCTCTAAATACCAAATTGAGAGCCAGATTGAGTCAGCTTACTTACGTGAAGTACGTCTGCCATCAGGTGGTGCTATCGTTATCGATCCTACCGAAGCTTTAACCTCCATTGACGTTAACTCAGCTAAGGCAACTAAGGGCGGTGATATTGAAGAAACTGCATTGCAGACCAATATCGAAGCTGCTGAAGAAATTGCCCGTCAGCTGCGACTTCGTGACGTGGGCGGTCTGGTAGTTATCGACTTTATCGATATGACTCCAGTTAAGCACCAAAGAGAAATTGAAAACCGTATGCGTGAGGCCTGCCGTCAGGATCGTGCACGTATTCAGTTCTCTCGTATTTCTCGCTTTGGTCTCCTTGAGATGTCACGTCAAAGACTGCGTCCATCTTTAGAGGAGTCTACTAGCCACGTATGCCCAATGTGCCAAGGCCAGGGCACCATTCGTGATACGGCGTCCCTCGCTCTTTCCATCATGCGCTTGGTCGAGGAAGAAGCGCATAAAGAGCACACCGGAGATGTAATGGCTTTCGCTCCTGTAGAGATCGCCACTTTCATTCTCAACAATAAACGTCGTCAGCTTGAAAAAATCGAAAAGACCACTGGCATCAAGGTTACCGTGATCCCAGATCCTCATATGATGGCTCCAAGCTACGAAGTACACCGCGTCTTAAACAACGCCCGTAACCTGCCTTTAGATTACTCAGGTAATGCTGATCCAACTGAAATTTTGCAAGAGCGTGCAGCTGCAGCTCGTGCACAAGTTCAGGAGAGCATGTTACGTCGTGAGTTTGCAAACAAGAAGCAAGGCAAGCAAAAGCGTTCTGATACTCCAATGGTTTACACCGAGGACATCACCGTTAACCTGCCAGCTCCCATTGTAGACAACTCTAATAACGATGGTCACACCATCAATGTAAAGAACGAACGTAGAAACAACCGTGCTGAGGGCAATAAGTCCAATGCCGTGATCACCGATGCTGGTAGTAAAGAAAAGCAAGGTGGTTTGTTTTCTAAACTCTTCTCTTTCATCGGCGGTATCTTAAAGAACAATGATGCTTCCGAGCAAAACAAGAGCGAAGCTCAAGGAGCTACCATAGACAACAAGGACAGCGCTTCACGCGATAGCAACAAGCGCAACGATCGTGGTCCACGCCGCAACAATAACAATCGTCGCCGCAATGACCGTAATAGCGATCGTCAAGAGCGTAATAATGAACGCACCGAGCGTGGTGAGCGTAATGAGCGTCCATCTCGTGAGGAGCGTGATCGCCGTAAGACTGAGCGCTTTGAGCGTTCTGAGCGTGGTGATCGTCCAGTTCGTGAGCGTCAAAACCGTGAGGAAATTGCCGAGCGCAATAACCAAAACTTATCTGAGCGTTTTGATTCTGAGAGCACTCAAGAGCGCCGCAGCCGCCCTGAGCGTCAAGAGCGCTCCGAGCGTTCTGAGCGCCAAGAGCGCGGCGAACGTGCCGAGCGTCCAGAGCGTACCGAGCGTCGTCCACGCCCTGAAAGAGCACCTCGCGTTGAGTCTGAAATTGATACTAGATCAGATGCTTACGAGGAGAATGTTGGTTTCTTCCAGAAGGCTAACGAAGAAGAGCCACGCAACAACCGTCGTAAGGAGCGTCGTCCACGTGCTGAGCGCGTAGAACAGTTTGACACTGAGATCAATCCATACGCCGACAGCCCATCAGGTAATTCTGAGCGCACCGAGCGTGCTGAGCGTCAAGAGCGCACCGAACGCCCTGAACGTTCCGAGCGTGTAGAGCGTCAAGAGCGCTCCGAACGACCTGAACGTGCTGAGCGTCCTGAGCGTACCGAGCGTCGTCCACGTCGCGATAGCGATGCAAATGAGGCTGCAAGCACTGAGCGTAATGACAATGAGGCTCCTCAAGAGCGTCGTTCACGTCCAGAGAGAGCAGAGCGTTCTGATCGCCGCTCTCGTGGCGATCGCAAGGAGCGTCGTCCAAGCAAGCCAAAGGTTAAGGTTGAGCTCAATCCACGTACAGTGGGTATTGATGATGCAGCCGTATTTGATCTTGATAACTTAAGCACTATCAAGCTCTTTACCTTTGAAGAGGATGACTTTACTTGTGCTCCAATGGGCCAAGGTCCAAACAATGACATCCCATTTAATGGCGATACTAAGTCTCGCTCCTATGATGATGGCGTCGACTTTACCAAGGCTGAGTCACAAGGTGGTTACAACGAGGCTGATGTATCAGCTGAGGTTGAGACCATTTCTGAGCCAGCACAAGTTGAACTTACCTTCACAACTGAGCATGAGTCACAAGAGTTTGACTCAGGCATGGAGTTTAACAAGGTAGAGATCGCCGGTGGCTTACACGGTGCTAAGTGCAATACCTGCGCTGATGCATCTTTAAGCATGAACGATGAAGAGGCAGCATCTTTAATGGCTGAGACCTTTAATCGTCCAGCTTGTGAAGCTGCTGTTCTTGAGCCAATCGAGCCTCTTATTAAGGCTGTAAAGAAGCCACGTAAGAGCGCTGCTGCCAAAAAGGCCCAAGCTGCTGCCAAGAAGGCTGAAGCTCAAGCTTGTCAGTGCTCAACTAAAGATGAGCAAGCTAAAGTAGAGGCACAGTCAGAGCACAAGTGCACAGCTGACAAGGAAGCTCAGGGCATAGCTGCAGCTATCGCTAGCGCTGCCCCTGTTGAGGCAGCTGCTAGCACTGTTGACTCTGCCACTCCTTGCGATGCTGCCCCAAGCGATGCAGATCCTTGCGAAGCCCAGGCTCCATGTGCTTGTGCTGCAGAGTCTGCTCCTCAAGAGACAGTTGCTCAGGCAGATACACAAGAGGCATGCTTAAAGGCCGAGCCTGAGGTAAGAGCACAGCGTAATACCGTTGTTTATGACGAGGTTGATGCTGATGACACCTCTGATGAGGTTGAGCAAGATGATCATGTTTATGCTCATAGCCATAAGCATGGTGACTTCTGGTCTGCAGATCGCAACAACCGTCTGTCTGCACGTTATGCTCGTGTAATGCGTGATGAGCAGGTTGAGGACATCGACAATGATGCCCGTGCTCGCAACATCCGCACTACCATAACTGAGGCTGTATCAGGCTTTGATGATAGCTCCGTACTCGACAGCTCCATCATTGACTCACGTGGTTATGATCCAACTGTTGGCTATATCCGTGATGAGGGAGAAGCTAGCGAAACCACTATCGAGTCATTAACCGCCGTATTTGAGTACGACGAGGATGATTTAGAAGAGGCCATCGCAGCTCAAGAGGCTGCTGAGCGTGCCTTAGCTGCATCTGATGAAGTCGAGCGTCCTTACTTTGAGGATGAAGATGGCGAAGAGCAAAAGCCACGTCGTCGCCGTCGCAAGGTAAAGGCCAAGCTTGATGACAATGAAGTAGATTCTCTTGCTCAAGAAGAGAGCGCAAGTGCTGCTGCTCCACAAGAAGTAGCTTCACAAGCTGAATCTATTAATGCTGAGGAGCTTACAGTGTCATTAAATCAGGCACTCGAAGAGTTTAGGAACAAGTCCAGAGATTAAGACTTTGCTAAACTAATTCAAGCCACATCATGTGGCCAAAACGGGACCTCATCTAGGTCCCGTTTTTTATTCCGCCCTACCATTCACGATCTAAAATCGCATCGTCAATCGCATCCCCATTTTCACAAGCTTGCGCATTTGATGCAGCAAGTCAGAGTGTTCAAAGCTAGCGACTCTTGTCCAAAGAGCCCCGCCACACTAAAGAATCATCAGCTTGATGTGTATTTTGCACATATGATATGAACTTTGAGCTCATGTGATAGCATAAGAACATCAAAGGTTAATCAGGAGTAATTCATGGCAGACAAGGCGACAAAACAAGAGATCTTAAAGTATCACAAGAAAGGCGTTGAATCTGAGGTTATTGGATGGATCTTAAATATTCCTTTTGAAGAAGTTGAAAAAGTCATCAAACGCTCAGATATCGGAGATTTTCCACCATATGAAGTTGTTGAAGAACAACTTTTGCAAGGTGATTGCGACTTCATGCTTAGTGCGTATAAGGCCACAGGATACGACTATGATGAGATAACAGAATTAGTTAACTACTACCCAGAAAAATTTGGCCTAGTATAGCGTTCCATAAGTATATACACTAATTTAGCATTAAACACTGTATAAGTGATATATTAGAGGAACATCCTGGCAGGAGTTCCTTTTTATGTCACGCCCAGTAACCAAAATTGTTCGTCTCAGTAACGATGAAGCAGCTGATGTTGCTAAAGTTCTGAGAGAAAGAAACCAGACACACACAGCCTTTAGGAATGCCACAATTCTCTCATTAGCGAATTCTGGCAAATCTCCAAAAGACATAGCCAATGAGGTACATGTAACTCGTAAAACTGTGCATACTGTC
>NZ_AXWV01000097.1 GCF_000482845.1 Anaerobiospirillum succiniciproducens DSM 6400 | reverse complement strand
TATCATTGGTCCAATAGACCACATACTTGTTTTCAGTAATAGAAGCCCATTCTGGTACTTCCATTACTGGGAAATTCTTTAAAATAGCCATCTCAGTTAACCTCAAAAATACTGATCCTAGTGGATCAGTATATTTTACATTATACTGAGAACTATTTCAACAATTATTTCAAGAAATTAGATCTAAAATCCTTTATTTATGCTGTAATTTGATATTTATATTAAGTCGGATGTAAAATATAGTAAGATACTGATCCAAAAGACTGAGAATTAGCGTGTATAGTCAAGAGGGATTTTGTTCAAAGCAGCGTTGCAGTGAAAGACGCATATATATGCGTAACTTTGTGTAAAATTTAACATAAAAATACACGATATTGACCTGCGCAATCAAATGTGATTATGATCACACAATAAGTTTTTGCAAAATTTGCAGTATTTTTACCTAATCTAATTTGCATAAAAGTGAGAGATTGATAAATTTACTGTCATACAAGATCCTAGAATTTACGGGGATCATAGCGATCGCTAGTTACAACATTAAAAATTCTTTTCAATTTTTTTAAAATCAGGCAAAGAACATATTACGATTTATCCATCAGGTCACAAAACGTAATGAAATGTATGGAACTGACTTAACAAACAGCACTTGTATCAAGTTTTACAAAGGTAAGATTTTTGCCAATTTCTCCTTACGTAGGAGCAAATGAGAGCAGCTTACCTCCCATTTAAAGAACCGTTGTTCTTTTAAAACACTCAAAAACGTGACGCGAGTCAATGTTAAGAATAGGGCCTTAATAAAGCTCTCCAAGCACATTAAGCATGCAAGGTTAATAAGTTTGGAGAGAGGCATTTTCAGAGCGTGATGACCACTACGTCGATAAGACGTTAGGACGCATTAAAGATAAAAAGTCAGACGATCTCACACTGAGGCAGTACGCAACAACTGCTATGTGGATAACACTGTAAGAGTGCAAAATAACTTGGTAATTGCTTTGTTGAAAAAATAGTGATCATCTAGTTGTAGCAGCATCGACTGACAGCGTATGCAAGTGCAGTATGGCTTTGCGAATTTTTGATACTTCTATACTTGTATACAAGTATGTTAAAGATTGCATATATGCCATTGAATTACTGTTGTAAAACTGTCATAATGCGTTCCGTCCGCGAATATAAGCGCTTTAGCTTATGGGCTAGTCGCAGACAATCAAACAAACAAACAAAACAAACATTTAACAGAGTAAGTTTTAGTAAGTAGGGGAACAGACACTGCAAGCTGTCTTGCCCTACAAGTATGTTTTTAACAAGGAGTCGTAGATGATCTTTAAGTCAGTTGCTAAGGTTTGCACCATGCTTGGCTTAGTAGCAAGCGTTTCATTTATGAGCGTTTCCCAAGCACAAGATCTGCCTTTGCAGGGCGTAAAGTTAGATGTTGGTGTAGCTCCAACCGCACCTTTTGTTATTGTAGGTGCTTCTTCACAAGAGATTACTGGCATTGACCTTGACATCATCAAGGAGCTGCAGCGTCGTACTGGCTTTGAGCTTGCCAATGACCGTATGCATTTAGCTAACTTCTCTGACATTATGGAGATGGCTGCATCAGGTAAGTTAGACATCGCAACTGGCGCTTTTAGCTTAACTCAAGAGCGTGCAAAGATCTTCCATCAGTCAGTTCCAACCTTCCGTTCACACACCGTATTAGTAACCAATGGCTCTAAGGGCATTAAGACCATTAACGATATGTCCGGTCGTACCATGGCTAATATTGCTGGTGCTAAGTTCCCTGTACAATTCGATCCAAATGTTGAGCGCAACATGAAGATTAAAAATGAGCACTCTGTATTCATGACTTTCTACGCTGTGTACAAGGGTGATGCTGACGCAATGCTCATTGATGCTCCATTGGCTCACGACGCTATGAACACTTGGGCTAAGGGCCGTCTGCAGATCGCTGATGACATCGAAGGCACCGAAACCGATATCGGCATGATGTTCAAAAAGGATTCTAAGTACTCTTACATCCTCAATGAGTATTTAGATCAGATGCGTGCAGATGGTACTGTAGAGAAGATCATTCACAAGTACCTCCCAGGCTACAAGCTCCCACCTGAGTTACAGCCTTACAACGTACGTTTAAGCCGTGCTACTGGCGCTAACGCTACTGCAGTTGCTATCAACACTAAGCAATAGTTGACAGAGCAATAAGCTAAGCCTTTTCCTTGCAGGCTCAAGCTAGAAAAATACATACTACTAAAAACGAGGGATGCCTTAGAGGCAAAAGCCCACTCTTTTGCCAAGGCCGCAAGCTGCGCCGGGCATTCCCTCGTGAAATCATCTAAATCCCTCCAATCGCATTTTAAAACGCACTCGCATCTCAACCTAGCCACTCTCATCTTGGCCAAGCCACTCACGCCCGATAGTCCCATCTATCCAGTCCTGCCAAAAGCATTAAGCTCCAGATCGTCCCTCTATCCAATCTATGGCGCTCAGCCGCAGATGACTCATCAATACAATCTAGGCAGTTAAGCCACACATGACTCATCTATATAATCCTGCTTAAGGCAGTTAAGCTCACATGACTTAGCTATACAAATAGACGTTAAGGCCCTGATAGTTTAGGCAAATTAGCTCAGAACAAGGTGGTTGCAGCATAGCAAATTCTCGCAAGCAACAAGCTCTCTTATGCATCACGCTGCTAATTGTCTAAGCTGAGGTGTTGCATATTGCCACATCTCAAGCAGAATCATAATCAAACTTGTAATCAAACTCATCCCATGGATCTATGGATAAGACTAGTTTTCTGGCTGCAGGCTAGACCGTGCAAGCCAAAGTGAGTAGTTAGATAGGAGAATGTAGGGCGAAACTGCACTTAAAGCCTATATTTATACGCTTTGTGTGGTAGATGATAGGGGCATTTATGCATGATTTCGGGGGGAGCGTGTGCATTTTTTGCTCAACAGCACTCATGTAAAACATAATGAGTGCTTGCTTTAAGAAATTGTTGCCTGTGTTTAGTAACGGTTAGCAGCGGCATTTATGGGCGATTTTGTTTAGAGCTCTTGGTCGAAAGCTAGATACTTAACGCGATGCGTCTTGTATCTAGTAAAAGTGTAAGTATCTTGTATACAAGTATGTTAATTATAGTTTGTAAAATTATGGTTGACGTGCCCTTGCAGCATGTTGTATGTTGCAACAAAGCGCGAATTTATAAGCTTTTGCTAGCTTGATGAAGCTCACAATTCGCACACGTAGTTTATAGTTCACACTCAGTTTTCATTTGCTTTTGGTAGCCCTTAAGCTAAGTAGTTTTGCTATAGCAAATGATTCACATGCTTATTAACATTAGATAATTCATCTACACCCATAGTCCAAGCTTTTCATGGAAAAGCTCATAACTGAACTGACGAAATCAGTCAAAACCTTAGTACTACAGCTCATATGACGCTTAGTACAGATACACACTAACTTTCGACATAATAAGCTCCTACCCCTTGAGCTTGTATAGTTTTCAATGCATAAGATCACCACAGCTAACGTAATGCCCACTTAAGCAACACCCTTGAGATGCTTTTTATTCGTGGTGCTTAGGCCTTAGCGATATATTTGAGCCCTTTGCTTGAAAATTTGGCAGAACTAATAGTTCTAGAGTTTGTCCTGCCTTGAGTTGAAAAGGTATGAGGTTTTAGTGAACGTCATGTATATGAGTAAAGCACAACCTGCGCACCTGAGAGACACACGCGGACATGATGAAGAAACATGCTGATGAGCCCATTGTGTTCATTTGTACGCAATCGCAACTATCCATGGCAACACCGTGGAAGATAACGTACAGATCAAAACATTAGGATTATTAGATGTTCTCAAAATTTTTTGCCAAAGTAACAGTCCTAGCAGGACTTGTGGCCGCATTTTTCTTTAGCACTGTATCTCAGGCAGCTGTTCAACAATTACCACTAAAAGGCGCGAAGATCAGCGTAGCAGTGCATCCTTATCCACCATTTGTACAGGTTATAGACTCGCTTGAGACCCTCTCTGGTATCGATGTGGATATTATTCGTGAGTTGCAGCGCCGCACCGGTTTTGAGTACGACGACGATCGTATTCACTTAACCAACTTATCCATTCTTTTAGATCTTGGTCAAAAGGGTCATTTTGACATTATTGCCGGTGGTCTCACCATCAATGGTAAGCGTGGCAATTTATTCAATCAGTCCGTGCCATTATTTCGTTCCAACACCGTATTAGTGACTAACACTACTGCTAACGTAAAGTCAGTTAATGACATGGGTGGTAAGGTGCTAGCTAATACCGTAGGTTCTGCATTATCTAGCGTCTTTCCTAAAGATGTGGCCCAACAGATCCGTGTGCATCAAGAACACTCAGTGTTCTTAACCTTCTATGCAGTTTACAAAGGCACTGCTGATGCGTTGCTCATCGACGGCCCAATGGCTGATGATGTTATCAACTCATGGGGCAAAGGCCGTCTCAAGATTGCTCAAGATATTGCCGGTTCTGATAGCTACCTAGGTCTGATGTTTAAGAAAAATTCACCATATTCCGTAGCCTTCAACCGAGCTTTAGTTGAGATGCGTAATGACGGCACTATTGAGCGCATCGTGCAAAAGTATCTACCAAACTATAAGATGCCGCCAGAGCTCATCGATAAAGGCCCAGGCTTCTCAAACGAGTTCAATGTCCCTGCTACAGAAGATCGCAAGGATCGCGTTAAGCCATCCGACCCAACTAAAGAGCTTGTCGATCCCTTAGTCGCTCAAAGCTAAACGCAAAATGCTGACGCCCGCATCTAAGGACTAATGCTCATGCCCGCAGCTAAACGCAAAAGGCTGACGCGCTGAGCTAAAGACAAGAACTGCAAAGATTAGCAGCCATGCTTGTGCAGCAACTATTCGCACTAAGCGCCACCATGCTTAGTCTATCTGCAGCCGCCACGCTCTTTAGCCTGAGAACATATAGATCTGATGCCTCCAGAGCATATTTGCAAATGAGGTGTTAGATCGTTCTCAAGCTGGCCTCTCGAGGCTGATTTAGCTTCATCTTGAGCTGTACTCTATACTATGGCGGCCATGCAGGCAGGCATGCAAGCCTACATAATCTCATCAATCCCAAAAGATCACAGCTTACGCGCGTTGTGCAGCCATTTGTTGGTACTGCCTTGCTATTCATCATAAGCCTTATCCAAAAGATCAGATTCTCTTAATGACCTAAGCGTCATGACGGCAGCTCGCTAAATGTACGGCTTGAGTTAGTGTTTTGGCGATGCTAGATGGGACTGGCATTGGAGTAAGCAAAAATCAGGGAATGCATCACTAGTCTCATGCATTAAGGTCAGATGCCGACGCCGTATAACTTTGTGAAGGTGGTATTGGCTGTCTACACTACGCCCGTCTAGTGTAGACAGCCTTTAACACCTTTAATTGTGAGCCTAATTCCTTTTCATCGCTCTGTGCTTTCTTATAGCTATTAATAGTCTTTTTGACGTTAGAAAGCATGTTCTTGTCTTTAGTATCCAAGGTGTTTCCTCGTAGTCTTATTTCAGTATGGGAAAAATTAGATAAATCCTATCAATTTTATCAAATTTCATTGAAAAATTCTCAAAAATAGATCATAGATCACAGACATTTTTAAATTTGTTCTATAGGGAAAGTATGTAGTAAATTGTT
The DNA here is from genome assembly GCF_000482845.1 of Anaerobiospirillum succiniciproducens DSM 6400. GTDB lineage: Bacteria > Pseudomonadota > Gammaproteobacteria > Enterobacterales > Succinivibrionaceae > Anaerobiospirillum > Anaerobiospirillum succiniciproducens. Next base: position 4,657 of record NZ_AXWV01000097.1, on the reverse strand, counting down.
CTCCAAAATCAGGAAATTTTATTGCTTACTAGATGCAAAAATGATAAAATTTTATCATCAATCAATCTTATGATTGTGCGTTGGTTTTGTTCCACTCGTTCTCATCTCTTTTCGAATAGTGGCTCTTTGCTAGTTTCTAAGCTTGTTAGGGCTGACACAACTAATTAAAATTAACTTGGGCTCTTTAGTAAAAATAAGGCTTTTACTAATGCGTGCTATTTTGTTTTTTCATTAGGATGTGTCGATCTATGTCCAACTTCGTCGCTTCTCTTAATAATTTTGAACCTTCCTACAGTAGTAACAATGCATATGAGACTTTGTTTGAGCAATACGAAAAAGTCATTATGCAAAGCCTATTTACGTCTTTTGGTTTAGATTTTATCGTTCAAGATCAGCATGGTGGTGATGTTGATACTATCCACAATGTGCGTGCCATGGAGCACGATAAAGACTTAACTTATAAGGATAAGGCTCACCAAGAGGCTTATGATAATCGTGGGGCTTATGACTCTAAGGAATACCATTCTCATGAGGGCTATATAGCCAAAAATAGAGAGGTATCCCGTCAGAAAAAAGAGGGCTCTTTGTATGATGCTTATACAGGAGAACACATAGCCGCCAATGCTCGAACTGATTTAGACCATATTGTCTCAGCCAAAGAGATTCATGATGATAGAGCTAGGGTGCTATCTGGCTTAAATGGTGCAGATTTAGCTAATAATCCAGATAATCTTGCTGCTACTAATCCTCATACTAATCGCTCTAAAAAAGCTCAAACTATGGATGAGTACTTAGACAAGAAAGGCTATGAGTACACTAGTGAGCAACAAGAAAGAATGCGCTCCTTAGATAAAAAGTCACGTCAGAGCATGGATCGCAAAATTTCCTATGAGTACTACACCTCACCTGATTTTTTTAGAAGTAGCGCTATGGCAGCAACCAAAGTTGGTTTTGCTATGGGCTTGCGTCAAGTACTGGGTTTAGTCTGCTCTGAAATTTGGTTCTCTATTCGTGCTGAGTTTAAGTACGCCTCAGGCTCGAATGAATCAATGCTTCATAAGGTGATCACAGGCTTTAAAAATGGCTTGGCGAACGCAAAAGAGCGCTATAAGGAGCTGTGGCAAAAGTTTATTGAGGGCTCGATTTCAGGTGCTTTAAGCTCAATTACTACCACTATTTGCAACATGTTCTTTACTACAGCTAAGAATATTGTTCGTGTCATTCGTCAAATTTGGTCTTCTTTAGTAGAGGCAGCTAAGGTTTTATTCTTTAACCCTGACCGCTTACCTATAGGCGAGCGTTTTAGAGCTGTGGCTAAGATTTTAGCAACAGGTGCCAGCGTGGTAGTAGGAACAGCCGTGAGCGAGGCTGTAAAAGCCACCTCTATTGGAGCCATTCCTATTATTGGCCAAGTGCTGTGCGATTTCTTGGGCGCACTGGTTACTGGCATTATGGCTTGTACTTTACTTTATGTACTGGATAAGTGTGAGTTTATTAATAAGCTCATTTATTTGCTCAATCAGCTATCCCCATATTCTGATGTTGCTGCTTATTACCGCCACTTAAGTGCCTTAATGGATGAGTATTGTGCCAAGGTCATGGACATAGATTTAGCTCTCTTTAAGCAACAGACTGATAGGTTTAACCAAGCCTTAATGGTCTTTGAGAACAATGTTAATGTGTCAGATCAAGTCTTGCTCAATAGCCAATTAAAAGCCATCTACCAACAGCTGTCTTTAGAAATGCCATATGACACCAGTAATGGTAAAACCTTAAAAGACAATTTAAAAAATCCAAACTTTGTACTGAAGTTTAAGAAGAAAAGCTAATGTTCTATTGTGATCAGTGCGGAGAGTGCTGCCGCCATGTCCAAAAAGCTGAGCCTTATCGTGATTTAGATAGAGGCGATGGCGTTTGCAAATACTTGCAGGATAATAAATGATCTATCTATGCTAATCGCCCTTTAATTTGTCGTGTTGATGAGTGCTACGAGCGCTTCTTTAAAGAGCAATACACTAAAGAGCAATATTACCATTACAACCACTTATCGTGCTTGAAACTTAAGCTGGTACAAGGTCTGCCTATTAATGAGTTTGTTGAGCAAACTAAGATTACCTTTGCAGAATTAGATGAACTTGCCAATAATGTGCCTGACTCCAACACCTTAAAGCAAATTGTTAAAGAAGATGAGGCGCAGGCTAAAAAGAGCGGAACTCCAAGCTCCACTCAAGGAGGCCTTTCCAGTCCACCGCAAGTTTGAACTATAAGCGCCAATGAAGGCGAAAATCTAGTTAAAAGGCCAAGCGTTATGCAAGGTGACAGCTTTAGCGTCAGCAAGTGCCTCTAATGTTTTAGATACTTACTTCTGAGTAATATAAGGAGAAATAATTATGATGGTAATACTTGATATGGTAGTGTTCTTCATTTTTCTGTATTTAATTTATAAGGTTGTTTTCAAGATTGTTCCTGTTGGTTTAAGAAGGTTTTTAATGAATTTTGCCATTCGCCGTATCATTATGATGGCCATTTTTAAGGGGGCTTAGGTAAAAAGAGTTTAATTACTTTGCCAAGGTGCCATTAAAAGCTGCCTTAGCCTGAGTTTAGTTAGTTTTCACAAAAAGGATTGATTATGTTTGGATCTATTTTTGGCGTAAAAACAGCTCATGATCGCATCAATATTGCCCAAGAGCGCCATGAGCGTAATCAGCGCTACTTAGAGGATTGCTCTAATAAGTGTTGCGTAATTTTGGATAAGCTGGGCGTTAATGAGCTGACAATCTTATCTGAATTTAAGAATTTTGCTGATACCTTTGAGCAAATCCATAATCGACCTGAGTTCGATACCATTGAAGTTAATAAGGTTAAGATCCCAAGTTTCAAGGTACAAGAGTTAAAGCATGTCTCTTTAGGCGCTACAACCTTAGTATCAGGATTAAGTTCTGCTGTAGCTGGTGTTGCTGCTGGTATGGCTGTTTCTGGCGCTACCACAGCCGCAGTAGCAACTTTTGGTGTTGCCTCAACTGGTGTGGCCATTAAGAGCCTCTCAGGCGCTGCTTTGACTAATGCCACCTTAGCCTACTTAGGTGGTGGTTCTTTGGCAGCTGGTGGTGGCGGCATGGCCCTTGGAGCTACCGTGCTTGGCGCTTCTAGTTTAGGTGTTGCTCTTATCATTGGTGCAGTAGTCTTTAGCATTATGGGCGCTAAAGCTCAACAAAATGCTGATGAGGTAGTAGATCAAGTTTTATCCATGGAAAAAAAGATTGGTGAAACTGCCAATTACCTCAAGGAGCTGACTGAAACAGCCGAAACTTTCAACCAAACCTTAGTCACCTTAACTGACCTTTACCACCAACAATTTAAGCTCTTTAAGGAGCTCGTAGATCGCAATAATCAGTGGGATACTTACACTGAGCAAGAAATGCTGTTAGTGGAAAACATGGTGTTAATCGTAGGTGTCATTTTCGCTATGTGTAATGTTCAGCTGGTACTCAAGTCAGAGTCTAGCAAGAGCAAGCAAGAGGGCTATGATCTCAACACTATTAACAAGCAAGAGGCTCAAGCAGCAGAGCAACAAGGCAAAGAAGTATTAGCTAAGTTTGATAGTGAGGTTGATGCTGTTGCTTGCCAACAAGATGAACGTACTAGCAAGCCATTAAGTGATATTGAGCAGTGGCAAAAACTCTTAGGTGAGTACATTAATCTCAATAGCAGAGCAGATTATGAACGTCATATTGAAAAATGTAGAGAGCTACTTAGTAGAACTAAAGAGCCTCTCATAAAAGAAACCATGCCCGATCATATTAAGAGCTGCAAAGACATTATGCGCTTATACTAACTTTGATCGGCACCACTTCACAAAGACCAGTGCTTAGCGAGATTAAACACTGGTTTACCAAATTTTGCAATTTAGCGCACAATCCTGCACAAAACTACAGGGCAATTAATATAAAAGTTTAGCAAATCTTGGAACTAAATCAATTTAGGCTGATGTCCTCAGCGATAAGAAGCACCAGCCTAAAGTTTAATACCTTGTCATTGATTCATGTCCAGCTATGCTCAACTGAGCATAAAGGTTTTTCTGTTTTTAGCTCCTTTTGGTCGCCCAGCTTTCTTCTTTGGAAGACGTGACAAGTCAGGCATCGGGCCAACAAAACTGTTCTCGAATGCAAGATTGCTTTTGTTTCGACTACCGCGTGGACGTCCACGACCTCTCTTTTCTGCAGCTTTAATACCATTAGATTGAGCATTCATAGCCTCTTTAAAAATAGTGCTCTTATTCTTACTGCCCTTTGGTCTACCTGGGCCACGTTTAGGAGGCATCGGACCAATAAAGGCAGCATCAAATTTGGCTTTCTCAATACTCTTGAGTCCTTTTGGCCGGCCAGGTCTTTTATTGCTAAGGAGAGGGCCTACAAATGACTTGGATACCTCATATTTTGAGTTGGCACGTTGTGTATCAGAAGACTTAACGTTATAAATCTTTGGTAGCTTAGGCCCTGATAAAGACAGGGTGTTGTGAGGGTCATCTACTATGCCAAGCTGCACAAGAAGCGCCATAGAGCGGTTTCTTGCTGGCAAGTTCCAGTAGCCATCATCTACTGCTCCTCGTCTAGGCGCATCAACTCTTCTATCGATATCACGTAGATCCTCTAGTCTA
>NZ_AXWV01000096.1 GCF_000482845.1 Anaerobiospirillum succiniciproducens DSM 6400 | reverse complement strand
TTATGCAATCTTTAGAAAGTCATATTTTGCTATGGGATTATGCAATCTTTCAAAAGCAAAAAGGCCTTGTCTCAAGCATGTTAAGTGAGACAAGACCTTTTGTAAGGTAGAGATGGGCTCTACCTTGTTATTGAACTAAGCTTTAGCTTAATTACTTGTGCTCAGCAACGTCAAAGCTCTTTAAGGACCAAATGTTGTGTACATAGTCCTCGATGGAGCGATCTGATGAGAACTTGCCCATAGATGCAGAGTTGATGATAGCAGCGCGTGCCCAACGCTCCTTGTCCTTGTACATCTCTTCTACGCGCTTGTGAGCATCGCGGTATGAGGCGAAGTCAGCAAGTACTAAGAATGGATCACCGTGATCTAACAGTGAACGCTTGATGGAGGATAAGGCACCGGCCTGACCTGGGGTGAAGTAGTCAGTGTCTAACCAGTCTAAAGCTGACTTAAGAACTGGATCGGCATTGTAGTAATCCCATGGGTTGTAACCACGTGCCTTGAGCTCTTGAACCTCTTCAACTGACAGACCGAAGATGAAGTTGTTCTCAACACCGGCCTCAGCAACGATTTCGATGTTTGCACCGTCCATGGTACCTAAGGTTAAGGCACCATTCATGGAGAACTTCATGTTAGAAGTACCAGAAGCCTCATAACCAGCAGTAGAGATCTGCTCGGAGATGTCAGCAGCTGGAATGATCTTCTCAGCTAAGCTTACACGGTAGTTAGGAATGAAGACAACCTTAAGCTGGTTACGGATGCGGTGGTCATTGTTAATACGCTCACCAATCTTGTTGATTGCGTAAATAATGTCCTTAGCAAGAGTGTAAGCAGGAGCAGCCTTAGCGCCGAAGATGAAGACTTGAGGAACGATGGTCTTAGCCGGATCAGCGAGCAGCTCGTTGTATAAGCTTAAGATGTATAAGAGGTTTAAGTGCTGACGCTTGTACTCGTGCAGACGCTTAACCTGAACGTCAAACAGAGCGTTAGGGTCAACATCAACACCACACAGCTTCTTGATTTCAGCAGCTAAAGCAACCTTGTTTGCATGCTTAACATCCATGAAGCGCTTGCGGAAGTCTGCGTTGTCAGCGTATGGACGCATCTTAGCGCAAGACTCAAGGTGCAGAGGCCAATCCTTACCAGAAACCTCGTTGTAGAGCTCAGCTAAGCCTGGGTTACATGCTAATAACCAACGACGTGGGGTAACACCGTTAGTTACGTTGCAGAAACGATCTGGCCAAATAGCAGCAAACTCTGGGAAGAGCTGCTCACGAACGAGCTTAGAGTGAATCTCAGCTACGCCGTTAACGCGACGGGATGCGATAACGCACAGGTTAGCCATACGAACCATGCGGCATGGGCCTTCCTCGATAATAGAGAGCTTAGCACGCTTTTCGTTATCACCTGGCCACATACGCTCAACTTCACCGTCTAAGAAGTGAGCATTGATTTCGTAGATGATCTCTAAGTGACGTGGCAGGAGACGCTCAAAGAGATATACAGGCCACTTCTCTAATGCCTCAGGCAGCAGAGTGTGGTTGGTGTAAGCAAATACCTCAGTTACGATCTTCCATGCTGCATCCCATGATAAGCCTTCCTCATCAATGAGCAGACGCATTAACTCAGGAACAGCAATAGTTGGGTGAGTATCGTTAAGCTGAATAGCAATCTTGCTTGCAAATGAAGAATAGTCGTGGTGGTGAGCACGATTGTAACGACGCAGAATGTCCTTTAAGGAACATGCACAGAAGAAGTACTGCTGAGTTAAACGCAGCATCTTACCTGCTTCAGTAGAGTCGTTAGGATAGAGAACCTTAGAGATGGTCTCGCACTGAGCTTTTTCTTCCTGTGCGTCTACGTAACCGCCAGCGTTGAAAACGTCCCAGTTGAACTGCTCAGTTGCACGAGATTCCCACAGACGTAATACGGTAACAGATGCGCCACGGAAACCTACAACAGGGATATCCCAAGGTACACCCTTAATCATGTGAGCAGGGTGCCATACTTTCTGCTCAGTACCATCAGGAGCAGTCTGAACCTCAACGTAACCGCCTACAGGGATTTCCTGGGTAGACTCAGGACGGCAAACTTCCCATGGACAGCCGTACTCACGCCATGAATCAGGACGCTCAACCTGGCGACCACCACGGATTTCCTGACGGAACAGACCGTTCTCATAGTGCAGACCGTAGCCGATAGATGGGTACTTTAAGGTAGCTAAAGAGTCAATATAGCAGGCAGCAAGACGACCTAAACCACCGTTACCTAATGCCATATCTGGCTCTTCATCGCACAGCTCGTTGATATCGATACCAAGCTCAGCTAAAGCTTTCTTACAGGTATCGTAAACTTCGAGGTTGCACATGTTGTTAACAGTCAGACGGCCCATTAAGAACTCAGCTGACAGGTAGTTAACAGCACGGGTATCGTTAGATGCGTGGGTGAACTGGGTCTGAGTTAAACGCTCAAATACGAGCTCGTTTACTGCATAAACCACAGCCTGCCACCAAGCTAAAGGAGATGCCTTCTTCTCAGAAGTACCAATAGATCTTCTTAAGTGCGTAGTAATAGAGTCTTTAAATTGCTCTACTGTTGGGTGGAATAAGTCATTAGTGCATGAGCACTCTGCAGCAGTATTTACTGCATCAGCCACAGGGGCCTTTGCAGTGGTGTTAGCAGTCTTCTTAGAATGCTTGCTTGCCATTTAATCCTCCGAAAGATTGATTACGGCATATGAGGACAAACGAGAGTAATAAAACCACTCCAAGTTTTCTTGTGACTAAACTAGTCCTCAAGTATGTTGTTTTAAATAGCTTTAAGTAAAAACTTAGATAAGCTTTACAACACACATAGCGTGTACAGAGTCCTGTGCAAAACTATCTATACCGCAAACCTGCCTTACAACAAAAGCAAGTAAGTCGGCTGCCTCGTCAAACTTTAAGGTCAGTGCGAGACATATCACCCTACTAAGAGCTCGCCGTGCATAGTTGACCAAGATAAACTTGGCACCAGACTTACCTTTTATTGCATGGCGTTGCCTAACGGAATATCACTCAGGTGCATGAGCGCCATAAGTTGAAGCAATCAAGCTATCAAACCATGATTCCATCAGGATCGGGTATAGATTTATTAATGCACTATGGTTCTGTGCAACGCGTGAATACTTTAGAAAGTACGATTACGCTCGTCTTAGTAAACACGTCTTTGAGCACACAAAGGAGAGTGTCTCAAGCTTCATAAAAACACCTTATGGGAGTATGAACACTTGAGTGCATAGATGAGTAGATAGCTTTTATTGCTATCTTGTTTGAATGGCAAAACTACATAAGAGTCATTGAGCAATAGCCAAAGCTAACGCAGCAAAGAAACACCTACATAGACTCCCAAGCTTTGTCTGATTGTTCAAACCTTGATAAAGCTTTAGTAAAAGCTACCAAAGCGCTATTAAAGCGTGGTCAATCAGTAAAAAAGCAACCTAGGCTTTTGCACCCACCATGCATGTGCTTGTAGGTATGTTTACCAACTGAATAATTTGTATACCAATACAAAAATAATTCATATCAGGCATATATAACGCCTAGCTAGGATTGTAGCACATAGCTTCTGTAAAAGATGTGCTGTTGCTTACAACAAGTGCAAATACACGTACTTTTCACCAAAATTCAGCACAAGTTACATCATGATTTACAAGGCAGATCACACTCTTGCTACCCACGTCATCCCACCTACCATTAAGTTAGCATAAGCTAACACAATACATTTTCTACAATCACTATACCCAACATTATTTACCCACATCAGAGCAAAATATGACGAGATCAAGCCAAAACAGATCCACCGTAGCCACCAAGCAAGATGAAAGTGTAGAGGCCACACCAACCCTCGCCATGATCTTAACTATGGCATAATCGAAAGATGAGCTCATTTTGATTTTTTGAGCAGATCTTAAGATCTATCTAATTTTGACATTTTTATAGACTAAAAATGAAAAAGCCCCGTAGAACGTATCTACAGGGCCTTTTTTTGCAAGATCCAAGTTTTCCTAGAACTTAAGTTCATCTGGAATTGGCAGATCTTTATCAAGATCTCGAGGTCGATTAGGAGCCTTGCCTTCGTTATAAGCTTTAGTACCCATAACCCATGCTAATACTTGTGCCACAGCTTGGAACAGACCACGTGGAATTTCTCTGTCTAAGTCGGTGGTGTAGTACAAAGAACGAGCTAAAGGCGGCAGCTGCATAACTGGAATCTTGTACTCGCGAGCAATCTCTTTGATCTTCTCTGCAACCTCATCAACACCCTTAGCTACAACTACTGGTGCTAATTCGCCATTAGGATCATAAGAAAGAGCTACCGCATAGTGAGTTGGGTTTGTAACAACCACGTCTGCAGTTGGAACCTTGGACATCATGCGTCGTGCAGCCATTTCGTACTGCATACGCTTCATACGGCTCTTAATCTGAGGGTTACCCTCAGTCTCTTTCATTTCATCCTTGAGTTCCTGCTTGGTCATACGTAACTGCTGACGATATTGCCAATACTGGAACGGCACATCGATCATAATGATCGGAATCATGGCGCTCACGATGATCACCATGAAGATGAAGAGAATATTCATCGCATCACGTACTGCGGCAAATACATCAATGTATGAAAGACGCAAGATTTCGTTGATACGACCACTAATCAAGAAATAACAAATCGAACCGATACAGGCTACTTTAGCAATACTCTTAATGAGCTCAACTATCGAGTTCATCGAAAAGATTCGTTTGAATCCATTGATTGGGTTGAGCTTGTCTGGCTTTGGCATCATTGCTTCTGTGGAGAAGTTCATGCCACCAATCATGATATTGCCAATGAATGCTGCAACGAGCATCGAAAAACAGATCGCAAGCAAAGGAATGGCGACGAGCACAATGTCCTGGAAGAACACACGTCCCATTTCATAAGTATCAAATGCTTGAGACTTAGTTAAAGTAAAGGAATGCTTCATCAAGGTGGTCATTCCTTCACCTAAGAAAGGAGATACCAGCCAAATGGAAGCTACGCCTGAGAGCAGCACAAAGAATGTTCCTGCCTCTCTCGATCGTGGGAGCTGACCTTTTTTACGCGCATCCGATATTCGTTTACCGGTTGGCTCTTCGGTCTTCTCCTGTCCGTCGGACGACTCGGCCATTTCATCTCCTCTGTCATTGCTAAGGACAACTAAAGACCAAGACGTATAACGTCGTACTCATCACGCACAAGCATGACAAGACACCAGATTACCTATATTGATGAGTACTACTGCAAGATTTGAGATCTCAATTTACGTGCAGTGCTGTAATAAGGTGGGCTTTAACTGACCTAGGCTAGGAATACTATGGACGCATCCATAGTACTGGCACTAAAGGTGATTCATACGATCGCAAGCAGACGCTATCTATAAAGCGCCTCAAGCCTTGCAGACAAAACAGCAAGCTCGTGTTTGATGCGATCAATGTGTACTCATCCACGCAATTCTACAAATTTTGTTCTCTTATTACCACCTGATGTAAGCGCAAACTAGACAAATATCACCTAGGCAAGCACATGTATTTACTGCTATGCACCATTTTGCCCATCATAAGAACAAAAAGAGCCTGTATCATTGCTCCGCCCTTAGTGTAGTTTTTGCTAGCGCAACTTATCCATAACTTATCGCCCATAAAAGCAAAAAAGCCTAGCTTTCATGTTTAGAAAGCTAGGCTTTTGCTTGAAGACTAAGTGCTTAAGAACATTTGCACGTCTTAATATCTTTTGGTGCTTAGTCTAAGAGATCAGCACGGTTGCCATTAGCCTCAAGCCACTGACGGCGATCGTCAGAACGCTTAGATGCAAGCAACATGTCCATAAGACCAAAGGTTTCCTCTTGGTTCTCTTCATCTAAGGTCAGCTTAATAAGGCGACGTGACTGAGGAGCTAAGGTGGTCTCATGGAGCTGCTCTGGGTTCATCTCACCTAAACCTTTGAAGCGCTGAATCTTAATTGATTCTGGCTTAGCACCACGACGTAAAAATAGCTTTTGCTTTTGCTCAAGCTCAGCTTCATCTAAGGCATAGGCCTTATCTTTACCGCAGTCGATACGGAAAAGAGGAGGGCATGCCACATAGACGTGACCTTCTTGAACTAACTTAGTAAAGTGACGCACGAACAAGGCGCACAGTAAGGTACCGATGTGCAGACCGTCTGAATCAGCATCAGCAAGAATACAAATCTTGTTATAGCGCAGGCCCTTTAAGTCATCAGAGTCTGGCTCTAATCCGATCGCTACTGAAATATCATGCACTTCTTGTGAAGCTAAAGCACGAGAGCCCGATACTTCCCAAGTATTTAAGATCTTGCCACGCAGCGGCAAAATAGCCTGGAAAGTTGCATCACGAGCTTGACGAGCAGAACCACCTGCAGAGTTACCCTCTACAATAAAGAGCTCTGAGCGTGAAGGATCGGTTGAGGTGCAATCTACTAACTTACCAGGCAGCTGAGGACCACGGGTAGCCTTCTTACGCTCTACTACCTTTGATGAAGCCTCTCGAGACTTAGCGTTACTAATAACACGATTAGCTAAAGCTGTTGCTGCCTCAACATTGGAGTTGAGATATAAGGAAAAACGATCTTTAACCGCGTTATCGACTAATTGAGCACACTCACGAGAAGAGAGCTTCTCTTTAGTCTGACCAGCAAACTGCGGATCGCGAATCTTAATTGACAGAACAAAAGAACAGCCAATCCAAATATCATCTGCAGTAAGCTTAAGACCACGTGGCAGCAGATTATGTAAATCGCAAAACTCTCTCATAGCAGAGAGTAAACCTACTCTTAAGCCATTAACGTGGGTGCCACCCTCAGCAGTTGGAATTAGGTTTACGAATGACTCGCGTACTGGCTCAGCATGTTCAAGCTCCCAAGTAACTGCAAAGGCTACTTCAGAGTCGTCTGCCTTCACTACCTCTGAGTATGGAGGCGCAGGCAGAATCTTACGGCCATCACACTGATTTAACAGGTAATTACCTAAAGAGCCCTCATGAGTCCAAGTAAACTCTTCACCGGTCTTCTCATTAACAAAATGTACTGAGAGATTTGGGCATAACACAGCCTTTGCCTTTAAAAGATGCATTAAGCTCTTAAAGACAAAGTGGCCATTATCAAAGTACTTAGCATCAGGCCAGAAACGAATAGAAGTACCAGTATCTTTCTTGTTGCAAGTACCAATGCTATGCAGATCTTCTACCTTATAGCCATTTTCATAGGCAATAAACCAGACCTTGCCCTCACGCTGAATCTTGGCTTCAAGACGGGTAGACAGTGCGTTAACCACGCTCACACCTACACCATGCAAGCCACCTGAGAAGCCGTAGTTTTCTTTATTGAACTTACCGCCAGCGTGCAGCTTGGCAAAGATAAGCTCAACTGCAGGAACCTTTTCAGTAGGATGCATATCAACAGGCATACCACGACCATTATCGGTAACCTCCAATGATTCATCATCATGAAGTACAACCTCTATATGGGAGGCATGACCTGCTAAGGCCTCGTCAACAGAGTTATCGATAACTTCCATGCCCAAGTGATTTGGGCTGGTTGTATCGGTATACATACCTGGTCTGCGACGTACAGGCTCAAGACCTTCAAGCACCTCAATCGAGGAGCCGTCATAAGTTGATTCTGCTTTTGCCATACCGACAGAAAATCCTATAAAGACATCAAGATCATCAAATTAAGCAAAGCAACAAGGCAATCGACTTATTTGATGACATAAAAACTAGGAGAGCAAAGATAGCACAAAGATGACTGCAAGCCAAAAACTATCAGCATAAGATGCACTACACACAGTCCATCACATAAAACATCATCTAGCTTAAAGCTATCATCCTTATATAAGGAGTGCTATCTTTCTAATGGGCTCTTAAATGCACGTCATGCTAAACCCACTTTAAGGCAAAGATGTGCAAAGTGGGAAAAAATAGCTTGAAGACCATCTCAAAGCTAACTTGAGCTACTGACAAATGCATCATTAATGTACAGAGTAATCTTAGCTAAAGATACACATGCCTTATAAGAAGGTCATCTTACGTTTATGAAAAATGTAATCTTAGCGTATAAGAGATTTTCAATGTTTAGCTTAGTAAGAAGTTTAGTGGAAAGTCGAAACTAGGCAGGAAATGAGTAATCTGAGCAGATTACTGCAGGTATAAGGATAAGACGTGAGGCTCTTGTGAACGCGGTGTAAGGGACCTAAGTCACTTCGCATGGAAGTCTGTATATATATAGCTCAAAGGCTGTCACAGAAATAATTACTACCGGCCGCAAGAGCCGAGGCAGATTATATAGCCCTACACTTTTCAATTCAAGTTTTGAGTTATCAAAACCATATCATGATGATAACTATGCCATTATCTAGCAATAATACCAGCTTTTAAAGCAAGTTAGACATTCCCAATCAAAAACGCCGGGCAGAGCCCGGCGTTAAGTCATGTTGGAAATGAAAGCTTAATTTTATCGTATATTCAGGATGCTATCCATTACAGTGTTCTGAGTCTGTAGAGACTGTGCATTAGCTTGATAGTTACGCTGCGCAGTAATCAGCTCTACAAGCTCATTAGTAAGGTCTACGTTAGAAAGCTCAAGGTTTGAGCCCTTAATGGAGCCACATGAGCCTGAGTTTGCTTCCTTGGCAATAGCCTCACCTGAGGAGTTGGACTGCTTCCACTGTGTATCACCAATCTTAATCAAGCCTTGGGTATTGGCAAAGTCCGCCATTGCCACCTTGGCAATCTTCTTTACCTGGCCATTGGAGTACTCACACTGAATAATACCGTTCTCATCGACAGACATACCGATAAGAATACCAGTAGCATAGCCATCATTGGTAGGAGCCTGGCTTACAGAGAAGTTTGATGAGCCGTACTGACTAGCTGCAAACTGAATATTGAGCATCTGTGTTGGCTCAATGCCCTGACCTAATGCTGTATGTAAAGTACCGTCGCAACCTGCCTGACCGTCTTTCTTAAAGGTTTGATCAGTAACATTTTGACCAAAATCGGCAATTACACCGGTATTATCAGGAGCAGTGGCTGCATTAGGATTACCAAAAAGCGCATGTCTCAAGCTTCCAGGTATCTTCTTATTTGCATTCGCTGCATCAGCTGGATTTACGAGCTCGACTTTTGCTGGATATTGTTCTAAGACTTCACCATTTGGACCAAACTTAACTTGGAAACCAAAAAGATTAGATCCTGCAATGGTTGATTTTCCGTTTACAGTTAGACAAACAGGATTATCTTTGTATGAAATGCCATTGCCTAAGCCCTTACCTTTTACATCGACAGGATGACCGTCTACGTATGGGATAACTGTCCAGTTAGTGTTGTTAGAGCCTTTAGCATCAGGGCCGGTCTTGATCATGTAGTAAGTCAGAGTATGGGCACGACCTAAAGAGTCATGAATAGTCTGAGAGGTGGATGCCTGATAAGTACTAGCATCCTTTGGATCAAAGTCAGTGTAGTACTGGATAAAATTTGCGGCATTAGGGTCTGGATTAGCGCCACCAGCTGGGCCACGAAAAATACCCTGTGACTCATTTACAGGCACATTTGCCGGCCAAGGATTACCTGACCAAGGATCGGTTGTTGCTGGCTGGTTTGGCTTGACTGGGTCTTTATCGGCTGGGAGGTTGACACCGATGGAGATGTTGGTAGACATCTGAGGTGCGCCGGTGTCAGCTGGCAGCTTGATGTTGTGGGTGTTGCTAAGGTCTAATGAGGTGGTAGTACCATCTGGATTTACATCCCAACCTTGCAGGAAATCACCCATGGCGGTAACTACAAAGCCTTCCTTATTGATCTGGAAAGCACCGTTACGGGTAAAGGTCTGAGCATCAGAGCCAGGGCCTTCAAGTACAAAGAAACCGTTGCCCTGAATGGCCATATCCAGAGGATTGCCAGTATCTCCAGAGAGCGCACCCTGCACAAACTGCTGTGATACTACAGTGTTTTGCACGCCCATGCCGGCATTAGTCTTGGAGTTAGTGAAGACGCTATTGGCGTACACGTCAGCAAACTCGGCGCGCGACTTCTTAAAGCCGTATGAATTGGTATTGGAGATATTGTTGGAAGTCACATCAATATGCTTTTGTGAGTTCTTAATACCGCTGACAGATGTACCGAACATATACATTCGCTCCTAATCATATGTATTAGATTTTGCCACCAACAGCTGCTAAGGCCTGACTTGCAAAACATAAAGTGTACATAGCAAACACAATGCCATACATTTTACTTTTTTATGGGAACTTCTATAAATCAAAAACATGATATATATCAGGCGGAGGCGTGATATTTTGCTTGAAAACCTTGGGGTACAATGATATAATACATCATTAATAACAAACAAAAAACATTACCCCAAGGATAACAAAAACATGTCAACAGTATACATTTTTAATCACCCAAATGCAACTAAACTTATTCCATCTTCCAGAGAGGAAATACTAGCAAATGAACCTATTCTGCTAGCACTCGACCAAAACTTCGACTTTGAAAGTTTGCGTGGTTATATCGAGGACAACCTGAAAGCCTTTAGAAAGCAACAGTCAAATGTAAGCGAT
>NZ_AXWV01000095.1 GCF_000482845.1 Anaerobiospirillum succiniciproducens DSM 6400 | reverse complement strand
TTAGTGCATCTAGCCTTGATTCTTGGCTGAAAGAATACTTCTTAAAGCTCTCTGATGAAAATCTTGGAGTCTTTACATCCCCATTTGCTCATCAGATTGATGCTTTACAAAGTGCCGTATCTGGCAATGATCTTTTTGTATCCACTGGCACAGGCTCTGGTAAAACCGAGTGTTTTATGTGGCCACTATTAGCAAAGCTAGCAACAGAGGCGCGAAACTCACAAGATACTTGGGCTAATAGAGGTGTACGTTGCATCATTATGTATCCAATGAACGCCTTAGTATCTGATCAAATTAGCCGTCTACGTCGCATGATTGGCGATCCAAACAATCGTTTTATCTCTATATTCAGAGATACATGTGGTCAATATGTACGCCGCCCTCAATTTGGCATGTACACAAGCCGTACTCCATATCCTGGTGAAATGCCGGATAACAAGCAAGATAAGAGACTAGTAGCTACACTTAATAGCGTATTCAAGCCAAACTCAAAAAATGGGTTAGACTTCCATGAGCGCTTACACAAAGAAGGAAAAATACCAGCTAAGTCTGACTATGATGTTTTCCTAACTAAGCTAAACAATAGCAATCATACCCCTAACGATGATGATGCTGAACTTATTACTAGATTTGAGATGCAGGACTTCTGCCCAGACATCCTGATCACAAACTACTCTATGCTTGAGTATATGCTCTTACGTAGAAACGAACGTAAGATCTGGGGGAACACTCGTGCATGGCTAGAGTCTGATAGTAATAACCGACTGCTATTTGTTATAGATGAAGCCCATATGTATAGCGGTTCATCTGGTGGCGAAGTAGCATTCTTAATTCGTCGTCTACTCAATAAGTTGGAGATCAGCCGCGATCGCGTGCAGTTCATCTTGACTACTGCGAGTATGCCTAACAAAGATGAACAAGATCGCCAGGCTGTCATGACTTTTGCCAACTCTCTTACTGCAAATGACTCAGGTAAAGAGTTTCATTATCTTACTGGCACAAGAGAGCAAATCGACGACAAAATTGAGCACGACATTCCTAATGAAATCATACTGAATGCCGATCCTGGTGCCTTTGAAGACACTGATGAATGCAAGTTTAAAGCTCTTACAAACTTCTGGTCGCAAATTCAAGGTTACGACTCTACGCTTAATAATTTAGATGATATCTATATATGGATGCATCAAAACTTAGCCTCGTTCACTCCATTTAAAAAGCTGATTAAAGCCTGTAGAGGTAATGCAGTTTCTATAGATGAACTTGCTACACATATATTCCCTACGCTAAATGATTCAGACGCAAAGCATTGCGTGAGTGTACTTTTGGCAATTGCACCTCTTGCTAAAGATGCCAAGGGATCAGTTCTTTTTCCAGCTCGCATGCACATGCTTTTCAAAGGCATCACTGGCGCTTATGCATGCACTAACCCAAACTGTCCACACTCTCATAGCGGAGATGGTGTACAACTTGGCGAGATCTTCTTCACTGATGAGCATCAAACATGTCCTTACTGCGGTAGCCAAGTTTACGAGCTGTATAACGACCGTCGTTGTGGAGCCTTGTTTTTTAAAGGCTATATCCTAACGCAGCAAGCTGATTTCCAAGAAGACACATATCTTTGGAGAAACCACGGCCATATTATGGATAACAGTATGAAAGAACTTCATCTGTATATTCCATCAAAGGACTATAAGGAAGAAAGATCTAAAGGGAAAAAGACCCATCCAATCAAGCGTTGCTATCTTGATATTACTTCTGGATTCTTAACACTCGACATCTCAAAGAGCGATGCTAATCCATCAAGATACATAAAACTCTATTACTGCCTTTACAGCACTGATGGTAGGCCAGAAACATACACTTTCTCAAAGTGCCCTCATTGTCGTCACTTACTTTCTTACAGACAGCTTTCATCATTCAGTACTAAAGGAAATCAGTCTTTCTTCAACCTCATTAAGACTCAATTCCAGCAACAACCAGCTGTAGCTGGCAAAGCCGGCATGCCCGATAAGTATCCTAATGAGGGTCGTAAGGTTCTGCTCTTTTCTGATAGCAGACAGCGAGCTGCTAAGCTTGCAAAAGACATGTCACAGCTCTCTGAAATAATGGTTGCACGACAGTTATTTGCTTGTGCAATCAAGTTAATGATGGAAACTGATAAGAAATT
Organism: Anaerobiospirillum succiniciproducens DSM 6400; assembly: GCF_000482845.1. GTDB lineage: Bacteria > Pseudomonadota > Gammaproteobacteria > Enterobacterales > Succinivibrionaceae > Anaerobiospirillum > Anaerobiospirillum succiniciproducens. Next base: position 8,900 of record NZ_AXWV01000095.1, on the reverse strand, counting down.
AACCTTAGACTCCATCTACGACTTTTTATGCATCACGGCTGCACGTAAGAATATTAAATTATTTCATGATGATAATCGGCAGCTCTTTATCGAGCACTGTAACAAATGCATGGAGGAGTTTAAATTATTTGATGAAGACTTGGGATATGAAACAAATTGCCGCGTCTCAAATGCCGCTCCAAATCAAATTAAAGAATACCTTCTGCGACTCATTGCTGGAGGTTCAAATACTCTTTATGACTCTGCAATTTGTTGGGTTGAGCCAACTCCTAGACAAACTCAAAAAGCGCTCCGCAAACTAAAAGAATACGGTATAAATCTTAAAAAAGATGAGTTTATTGAGTTCTTTAATGCCTGGTTCATGAAAGTCTGTGATGAGAATTTAGCTATTGGTAACACCATCAGTCAAGATATAAGAACTAATGTCAAAAGACCTTTAAATAAGCTTTGTTATGGCCTCGCCAATAACTGGGGCTTCCCAAATCCTATTCCTAATATCATGGGCTGGGGAAAAAATGATCCAGAAATGGACTGGTGGAAAGAAGCACTACAGCTGAACTTCTTAGAACAAGGCGAAGATGGCAACTACTACATTACCCTTGACTCCGTCTCTCCTAATTTTAATTACGAGCATGTGTGGTTCAAATGTGAAACTTGTTCTGAACTAACGCCATATCTTCTTAAAAAGAAATGCCCAAGCTGTGGTGCTAGTGAAGTACACGAAATGACTGATGAAGAATATGGCGCTTTAGCATTTTGGAGAAAGCCAATTGATGACGCAATCAATGGGGAGGCCCCACGTATCATTGATACAGAGGAGCATACCGCACAGCTTTCTCATAAAGACCAGCGTGATAACTTGTGGTCAAAGACAGAGCAGTATGAACTGCGCTTCCAGGACATTATCACTGATAATGAAACACCTGTAGACATCTTAAGCTCTACAACTACTATGGAGGTGGGTATTGATATTGGCTCTTTGATTGCCGTAGGTCTGCGTAATATCCCGCCAAAGAGAGAAAACTATCAGCAGCGTGCAGGTCGTGCAGGTCGTCGTGGCTCGAGCCTATCTACAATCGTCACCTATTGTGAGGGTGGAGCACATGATGCGATGTACTTTAAAGATCCAGTACCGATGTTCCGTGGCGATCCTTGCAGACCGTGGGTTGATATTAAAAACCGCAAACTACTGCAGCGCCACGTAAGCATGATCTTGCTTCAAGAGTTTGAGCCTATAGCTGAAAAGGGCTTAGATAAGATCTCTGCTATCGACTTTCTAAATACTCATTTAGAAGAGTTCAAATCATTCATTCAAGGCTATGAATCTCAAAGAGTCATTAAGCTACTGCCTAAAGGATCCATATTTGATTTTGAGGAGCTACAAAAACAGCTGATTAGCGCACTTATGTCCTTAAAAACAAAGTGCGACGAACATCCTGATCTATTTGATACTCAACCTTTTTCATATGAGTCATTGCCAAAATCACTGCTAGATGCTTTATATGAGGAGAGCATTATTCCTACTTACTCTTTCCCAAAGAATGTTGTTAGCACATATATCACTAACTCTGAAGGAAAGATCAAGTATGAAATCGATCGTGGTTTAGATGTAGCAATAAGCGAATATGCTCCCGGCAGAGCAATTGTTGTAGATAAACAAACGTACCAAATTGGAGGAATCTACGCTCCAATAACACGATCAACAAAGAATAAGTTTGAGCCTGCAAAATCCTACATGGAAGATCCTAACTACCTAAAAACACTAATGAAGTGTGATAACTGTGGGTGGTTTGGTCTTGCAAAAGATAAGGATCATGTGTGTCCTTTCTGCGGAAGCCATGGTATTAGAGAAGATGAGCACAAAATGCTTCGACCATGGGGCTTTGCTCCAGTTGGTGCTAGACCAATTGCAGATGCTCAGCTTAATGAAACGTATAGCTCGGCTCAGCAGCCTCTGTACTCAACCTTACCTCAAGGTGATGAAATGCAGGTTGTTGATAACTATACCTACCTTAAAATGGCATCACGCACCAATCAGCGCATCATCATGATTAACCGTGGCGAACGCAAGAAAGGTTTCATGGTATGCGAGCAGTGCGGTGCAGCCATGCCAGGTAATGACAAAAAGGTTTTAAATAACATACCAAGGCCATACAAAATTAAAGGTATGACTCAATCCAGATGCCAACATAAATACGCATTAAATGTCAATCTTGGCTATGACTTTATCACCGATATGATGGTTTTAGAGTTTGCAATCGATAGTTCTATCATTGATGTTAATAGCGACAATAAGACCTGGATTAATAGAGCCTCTCAATCTATGGCTGAAGCTTTACGTCTAGCTGCTAGCAAGTGTCTGGATGTAGATTTTACAGAGCTAGTTGCCGGATTTAGATTAAGAAGCAGTAGAGGTGGCACATTTGTAGATATCTATCTATACGACAGTCTTTCAAGTGGTGCGGGGTATTCTGCGGCTGCCGCTAACAACATAAATGAAATCTTGCATGAAACACACAAACTTTTAACTGACTGCACATGTAAATCTGCGTGCTCTAAATGTCTTAAGCACTTTCGTAATCAGTTTGTTCATGGCCTACTCGACCGTCATGCTGCAGCACAGCTTCTTGAGTGGGCAAGAACAGGAGAACCGGCTGTTGCACTTAGCATTGAGGAGCAACAAGAACTACTGCACCCAATTACAAGCATATTATCTAGCAAAGGATTGGATATTGATTTTAAACAGGATCAAATATCTGGAACATGCTCAGGATATGCAAAAGAAGTGGTTGTTTACCCAGCCATGTGGGTCAAACCATATAAGGAGAATACCGTCTTTATTAGCGATGCTATTCTCAAGCATGCTAAGCCATATGCTATCCAAGAGTTGGAGATGGGCTTCGGGCTAAGCAATTAAAGCAGTTCTAAGAATCAAAGACTCGTAACACTGATTAAGCGTTACGATCTTTAAAGCTTCGTTTAACTTCAACAAGCTAAGTACAAAGTTGCCTCACAGCAATCGAACTAGAATTACCTAAGAGTCATTTTATGAACAGCATATCAGTGCTAACACAAGAAGAAAGGTTAAGTGTATTTAATGCCTTCGGCGAAGACACTGTTCGCTCATTGTATGAACAGAGTAGTGATCATAATGAGAGTTCTGAAGATTTAGCACTGCATCAACTGCTTGATAATGAGATCAAAGCAATTAAATCAAATATCAAAAGTCAGGCTCAAGAAGGATTGTCGCTAGAGGATAACATTGCACATGTATTGTTTCAATCCAAGCTAGCCGATTCTTTGTCTGTGTACTTTAAGCTTTGTGGTCAAAAATACACAGATGACATCAAGGTAAAGATAGTACAGAAGGTTGAGTCAATAAAATACGGCGATGTAATTTTAAAACGACCTAAGAAGTATGATTACATCAAGCTTAACGACTATAGATTACGTCTCAATATGTATGATGACTCCAACGAGTCATTTAAGCATCGAGATAGACGCAGCTGGAAGAACGTATCACTTTTTTATTTAGAGCATAAAAAAGACACTTCAATTCAGTCTTTAAAACGACTTGCTGATCTTGACTTCACCACTTATGAATTGCAGGTATATGAGGCACCTAAATCTTTCTCTTCTGTTTTTACCCCTGATTCATACATACAAGTTACAAATGTTCCAAACATAGCAGCTAATCTATGCTCAATGTGGTCATGGCACGTCGAATACCCTGGGCAAACAACCAAAACTAAAAAATTAGCTTCACAGTTTGAGCCTGAGCTTAGACCTATTGCTTTATACATGTTAAACAATTGCAGTAGCCTAAATGAGCTTGTACAGGGTCTCAAACAAGGCATCTACGAAAAGATCACAGCTACTAGGATGATGTTTTATTGCCGCGATGTCGAAAGTAATTTGTATTGTGGTTTGCTATGTGAAATAAAAGATCTTACGGTCAATGACAACTTCATTAGTCTATGCGATGAGTGTGAATCTTTGCCTAAGTATACTTTCTCTGATAGCTACATACTTAAATTACATAATGGTATGTTCTTCTATAAGAAACTATTTGCAGGTGTGCCAGAAGATCTCGTACTTATCAAGGATAAAAATGAGATAGTTCAAGACATTATGAGCGATGCTGTTCATTATTCTAAGTCAGTATCATTAGCTCAGATTAGCGATAATTATAAGATTCTTAACTCACTTATTCGGAGTATTAAAACTAAAGAAACTGTCGATAAAATCGCCTACCACTGCCTTTGTTCAGAAGCTGAAGCCAAATCACTGTTTAACTCATTTATCGGCAAGATGCATGAAAAGCTAAATCTAAATAACCTTCGCCATGAACAGTTAGAGCAACTAATAGAACTCAATAAAGGTCTCAAACAAAGACTTATTAATTTTGCTAAACACCATTTAAATCGAGAAGATAAGGCTAAACAATCCCAAGAAACATCTGTAGATCATAAAGATGTCGCAAACGACGAAGATCAGCCAAATAATGCTCTCTCAAAAATTGAGTTAGGCGATATAACTAAAGAGAATTTCAAAGATCTGCTCGATCACAATCCCGATCTCAAAGACCAGCTCTTATCTCTACTAAACGAGAGCAAACCTAGCTCTTCTTTAATTGATACCGCCGAAGGTCAACTTAAGGCTCTAAATGACGAAATAATCTCTAAAAAGAAAGAGCTAGAAATCATACAACGAGACCAAGATAAGATCTTGAGCGTAATTACTAAACAGCTTCAAGAGACTCATTCTTCAGTTACTAGTCAAGCTAAGGATGAATTACAACGTCTCCATAGTGATATAGACTCTACAAGTAAAGAGTTAGAGATCATACAAAGGGATAAAGACAAGATCTTGAGTGTAATTACTAAACAACTTCAAGAGTCTCATTCTTCAACAAATAGTCAAGCCAAAGATGAGTTAAAACGTCTGCATGCGGATATAGACTCTTCAACTAAAGAACTAGAGATCATACAAAGAGACAAAGACAAGATCTTAACTACCATAATAAAACAGCTTCAAGACAATCATTCTTCAAATATTAATCAAGCCAAAGATGAATTAAAACGTCTGCAAGCTGATATAGACTCTAAAACTAAAGAGCTCGAAATTATCCATGAAGAAATTATTGATGCTGAAAAAGAAAAGAGAAACATCATAGATCAGACTCATGCGCAATTGCAGTTAGCTGATGATGTTCAAGCCGAAGTTGCGCAACGTATTGAAGATGCACAGGCACAGGCATCCTCATTTATAGCCACTATGTGCTTTTCTTCTAACATCCCAGCATCAATTGCGCATCTACTAAAGCCAATCTCATACGAAACTTTTGGACCATCTGATGCTCTATTTGAATCATTAAACGATTGGTATGATGTTATTGAGGTGGTTAAATATAACCTTATAGAAACAGGCATAACTAAAAGCTCAAACCATGATTTTGGTTATGGCCTTGCCATATACTTATGTGCAGCTTATCTACTCAAGCAACCTATTTTACTCACAGGTCACAAGGCAAAGGACATTGCAATCGCCTTTGCTCACGCAATCGACCGTGGTAGATACGGAGAGCTTAATTGTTTAGGTGAATACGATCATTCTGCAGTTCAGAACATAGGCAAAAATCATGAGAAGATTGTCATGCTTAACAACTTAATTACCAGCAACTGGATAAATCGCGCTCATGAGCTATTTGCTAAACCAAAAGTTTTCTTTATTGCTACCCATTCATTCAAAGAAGATCTTCAAGTAGAGCCTATAAGCCTCTATAACTATGTTTTGCCGCTGATAACTGAGTTCATGGTAGACCAAGATAAACAAGTAGAGTATGAGCTCTCTTCATTGTCTAACGAGTTAGAATCGTCCAATACTAACGATAATTATGATGACGAGGCTAATATTTCTTTCAGTAAGCTAGGTCTGAGCCCCATGGTAGAAAGAAATATCAATAGGCTATCTTCAACAATGATGGGTATTGAGCAAAAAGCCCTTGCAAGTGAAAGCTGTGATAAAAGAAATATGCTGAAGATACAAGAGCTCTTAACAGTATTACCTTTAGCATATTGCACCCAAACCTTGTATCAGATAAAAGATGACATATTGCTTCATAGGCAAGATGATCATGAATACATGGAGATAAACCAAAGAGTTCGCTATTTATTTAGAGATTAGTGATTGTTCAGTACTAATCTTTAGTTAGGCAGACTAAGGTTTCGATATGAACTGAGTGAGGGAACATATCAAAGCCCTGTACGTAATCAATCTTAAAGCCACCTAGGAGTAATGGGACAAGATCGCGCTTTAAGGCCTTTAACGAGCAGAAGATCATGCTGACCTTGCAAGGGCCTTTGATCTTCGCGAGCAAGGCTGCATTGTTAGCACCGATACCAGCACGAGCAGGATCGGCGATCACAGCTTTAACATCGCTGAGCATATCTTTGATCAAAAGCTTAGGCAGAGCCTTAGACATATCTGATGCAGTGAAGCTTACATTGCTAATGCCATTGCGCTGAGCATTTTCTTTAGCAGCATCAATTGATGACTGCACTATCTCAACGCCAGTAACCTCATCAAAGTGATCTGCAAGTGCCAAGGTCATAGTGCCTACACCACAGCAAAGATCGATGGCCTTGCCTCTAGCTTGTTTGCATGCAGCGCCCGCACCTGATTCTGTTGCATTTGAGTTAGCGCAAGCGCTTGCGCTTGCGTTAACTGATGCGCAGTGAGCTACAGCAGCTCCATAGAGCTGCTCACACACGTCATAATTAACTTGCACAAAGGTTTGAGGACCAACATAGAAATCTTTGCCCGCAATGTTCTTGCTAAGTCTTGATGCGCCATGGATGAGAGTAACTTCATCACAGTACAGGGAGTTACCGTCTTGTGTATTAATGCCCACATACAAAGAGGCAAGCTCGAGGCTCTGTGCAGTAGCTTTAAGCGTCTCTTGCTCTTGTGAAGTAAGAGATTGTGTAGTGATGAGTAATACAGCTACACCATCATCACATTGACGCAATTGCATAGCTTTGAGAGTGCCATTATCAGCGCCATCTACAGCCTTCAGGTTTAATGATGACAGGGTGGTGTTGAGCTCGTTTGCAATAATGGCAAAGCACTCTGGCTCTAATGGGCACCTGTCAATGGCAATCAGATCATGACTACGAGAGGCAAAGAAGCCTTGTTCAAGCTGATTGCTTTGAGTGTTATTGGCAAAGTAGCGAATCGATTTGAAACGACAAGGTTGTTCGCTGCAAGAGTGGGTTTCTCTTATAAAGTCATCAAGCATGTCGCTATTGAGAAGCTCTGGACGCTTGAGACTTTTGACTACCTCTTCTAACGCATCTTTAATATCTGAGCGCTTGAGCTTAAGCTGAGAGGTATAAGTCATGTGCTGCAAGGCACAGCCACCACATGAGCCAAAGTACTGGCACAAAGCAGTGCTCTGACGATCTTTAGATGGCTTAACTATGGATATAACCTTGCCTGGGCAACGTTTGGAGTTTGGTACAAATGGCTGCCCTACTTCAACTTCTACCTGTTCTCCTACTAACACGTTCTCAATATAGATTTCACGGCCTGCATCAAGCGCAATACCCTCGCCTTTGGGCGACAATTTAGTAACTGTGACTAGTGATGTATGAGACATGAGCAGATCCTAAGCTTGGGTATGTGTCAGTGGAGCAAGTCAATCATATAGATTGCCATTAATACTGGCATATCCATAAGAGTGAGTACACATTGTAGCGAATCACAAGATAAATAATAAGCTTGTTAGAGCATGCCATTGCATCTTGCCTATGCTCATTTATGCAAGAACAAGAGGTATATACACCTTCAAGTTAGTCTCGTAAAGCTATGTGTAGACAATTGCCTAAAATACCCACCATATATAGCCATGAAATGGCTAATATAAGCTACATTCCTTATCTTTTTGCAGATCTAGGTTAACTCTAAGTTTTTAGTGCTATCCTAAGTGTATATCAGAGAGCCTTATTGGCTATATCAGGTTTTATTCGTTTTATTTTAAGCTGACGCTCATACACATACTGCGGCAGCAATATACTCTGCCCTTGCTAGCTGGCAGATGTTTGTTTGATTAAGGGGTAATTCATGCGCAATTTACTGAAGAAAAAAGGCATTGTGTCTAGTTCTGCCATTGCTCTTGCGCTTTCTGCGTCCCTCGTAGTTTCTGGCTGTACCAATCCAACTAGTACTGCCGGTTCAGTATCTTATTTTACTGAAGGCGTGATTACCGACATTGAGTACATCACCATTGATCTTAACCACTACAACACCAAAAACACAGCTGCAGTTGGTGGCGTTGCAGGTGCTGCAGCAGGTCAGATCCTTGGTGGCAATACCAAATCAACTTTAATTGGTGCAGGTATTGGTGCTTTATTAGCTGCCGGCGCAAGTATGGTAATGGACAGAACTACTGATGGCGCTCGTCTGACTGTGAATACCAATCAGGGGCTAATTCTGGTTGATCAGCCATTCTCTTGCAATTATCGTAAGGGCGCTAAGATTCGTCTTATCAACCGCAGCGACAACACCGTTGATGTGCAGGTTCTCGTAAATGGCAGCTACAAGACTGCTGAAAAGAACGCTCACAAAGACTGCCCTATCTAATGTAAAGATTTCTCTAATCTAGTGAGTATATGTTAAAGCCTGCCTCGTGCAGGCTTTTTTGTCTCTAAAAACCCTAGCGCCAATGTAGAGCGGGCGCTGATACTCATGGCCTGATAATTAAACACTAATTCTTTATATTCCTCATTTGCTTGATGGGCTTGTAAGCCGTTGCACACCCCACAAGTAAAAAATTAAAAATAGCCCTCAGCCCTTACTGCATCTGGCTTTACGTGATATGTAGGTCCTAAACGCATCTT
>NZ_AXWV01000094.1 GCF_000482845.1 Anaerobiospirillum succiniciproducens DSM 6400 | reverse complement strand
AATACCTTGCATATGGTTCTTCGTTCATTCAATGTCACAATAACTACAGGATCAATACCGCTCCAACTTATATTGATAGTGTTAGAGACAAGCATATCGAACATAGTTGGTATGCCATAGCGGGCTGATATCGGGGTATTCACCATATAGATGAGGCAGTCTTGAGGGATGATCATAGCCCCCTCCAAGAGAGACCTTCTTGCATATGATGCAGTCTGGCTTGTTTTAGTCTATTCATGTGCATGTTTTTCCAAAAAACTGATAAACATGCGGTTCATAATAGTTATGCCAGTTTTATTTTAATACCCCCCAAATATCGTACACATACTCAAATTCAGCGTTTAGCTTGAGGCATGAATGTGCACGGCTGCTCGAGGGCCTTGGCAATCAATCTTGCCCATATTTTGAATGTTATTTGGTGACTATTAGTAGAAGCCGTCAAAATCAGCTGTGGTGATGCCCTCTTGCACAGTACCCTCGACAATAACAATTGCGTCTCCTATGTACTCAGGACAAATATAAGTAGCCTCAAATCTACCATCTGAATATATACCAATCTCAAACACGATAGACTCGGCGATATATTGCTCTGTTGTTACTATTTCAGGCTGAGGTCTTGGTTCAATAGGTTCAGTTCTTGGTGGTAAAAAAAGATGCTCAAGATAAACAACATCATCTCTTAGCTCATCTTGCTCAAACTCCCAGTCACCTTGTAGTCTATCATTCACCTCTCTAGTGAATGAATCCGCATTATATTCACGTATTTGCTTGTCCCATGATTCTTTATTTATAACCATGGTTCTGGCAAAATCAATTACCTTAGCCCATGTTGTCTTGTCGTATGGATCAGCGTACAAGTTCAGCTTAATAGTCGACGTGCACCATTTAACCTCTTCAAGCTCAAACATATGAGATCGCTTGTCAAGCACAAGCGTGCCTAGTACATCATCATGTATAACAACATCTTGACTGTACTCTTTAAGAAGTGCAGATAACTGAGCATGCTCATCATGATCCTTTACTACATCAACAAGACACCATGGTAGAAAAGGGAGGTGTTCTTGATGCTCGGCTTTCATTTGGCGTATTTTGAGCTTGCAGATTTGACCATGCTTAAGACGATTGAAGACAGCTTCGTTATTGTAATCTGCTTCAGTCAGTGGCAAGTCGATGCGCATTTTCTCGATAACTAACTCGCCGCTGTCACAAAACACCGCACCCATTGTCCAGATGTAACAGATGTTTATACCGTCATCATAATCGTACGTTCTGACAGCTTTGTTGATTAGAGCAATAATCTCGCGCTCTTCACTTCCATACTTGCTGTAGAAATCTTCAAACATAAATATATCCTTGTTAAGGCCTCAGATACGCGTCACTGCGCGTGGCTTGTGTTTGACCAATTTAAAGCTTTATTGTGCTTAGCAAGTTGCCTTATATGTTTAGCTCATTATAGATGGTTCTGCAAGCTCTCTGCGTTTAGGCTCGTTCAGATCACCGCCACTCCATAGCATAAATAACTTAGCGAATCATGGCTAAGGTGTGACCTTAGTGGTCCGCTGTGACGCAAAGATGCATTGTAGTTGGCAGTGCATTACTTTGAGAGTGCGCTTATTGTACCTCTAGAATATATCTATATCAGCTCTGTAAACACCCGTGTTAACATCGCCTTCGACCGCGATAGTTTTTCCGCCCAAGTACTTGTGACATCTCAATACTGCATAGAAGCTGCCGTCTGCATTTATTTCTAGAAAACAAATATAAAGTGCAGTGGCAAATTGTCTTTCGGTTATTCTTTTAGGTGTAGCGCCTGATTCATGGTTCCCGTATTCATCATACATGTCACCATATTCATAGTGAAACATATCTTCTATAAATTTGTTAGCATCATTGATATACCTAGATGCAGCAAACTTGCGCATTTGCCTGTCCCATGACTTACTCTCAGCAACCATAGTTTTGGCAAGGCTGATAGCTTGCGGCCAGGACTTTCTATCTAATACATCCACTCGTAGCCACAAAGCAATAGGCTTGTTGCACCAGATAAAATCGCTAGTTAATACCTCATCATATCTGTTGAGCCTTAGTTCGCCAAGCACCTCATCGTCAATAACATCATCCTCATAGTACTCATCTAGCAAATTAGATAGCAAAGGGCACTCTTCATTCTCATTGAGCACTTGAGAAATACACCATGTGTGGCTAGAGCTTAGACCTCGACAGTCATTTTTAATCTTGCGTACCTTGACCCTAAATAATTTGTCTGGCTCAAAGCGTTCGCTTAATGCGTCGTTATTGCATTCTTCCTCAGCTAAAGGCATGTCTATCCACATGCTCTTAGGTACTAACTCACCGCTATCACAAAACAGCATAGCCATTATTTTGATAGAGATTTTGTAGATATTAGTGTCCGCGTTCTTTGAGGGGACTCCTCTACAATTGCCTATAATTACAATGACCTCATGTTCCTCGCTTTCATAATGTTCAAAGAACTTTTCAAACATAGGTATATCCTTAGTTGCTTTTAAGGCCTCATCTACAGTATTGCTGAGGCTATGGGTAGAGGTGGTTATTAAGGCTGTAGCGGTGATTAACAGCTAAGTAAGCTCACTTTAGATAGGCTGTGAGCTCTTAGCGCTTAGCAAATTTAAAATCACGGCCGCACTTTCTCTAGCACGAATACTAAGCCAGTCACGGCTAAAGAATGCCCTGATTGGTCTGCAGTGATGTCAGGAGGTATTGTTCCTATTCTTGCCACTGTATTAATTTGAGAGGGCGCTTATTGTATCCCAAGAATTACTCTATCTGAGATGATTCAATACCCGTGTAAACATTGCCTACAACACATATGGTTGCTCGGCCCAAGTACTGACGACTTCTAAATGATGCGTAGAACTCGCCTTGAGCATCTACTTCTAGATAATGAAACTCAAGAGCAGCGGCAAGTTGTCTTTCGGTTAGTCGTTTAGGTTTAGCGCCTGTTACGTGGTTTCCGTTTTCATCATACTCGTCACCATATACATGATGAAATACATCTTCTAAATAGTCGTTAGCTTCCTGGACACCTACAGATGCTGCATACTTGCGCATTTTCTTGTCCCATGATTTACACTCACTAACCATGGATTTGGCAGCGCTGATGGCTTGTGCCCAGGACTCTGTATCTAAAGCATTCACTAATAATGCGAAAGACACGGTATCGTCACACCAGATAAGTTCGCTTGTAAATTCCTCCTCTTCCTTATCTAGTTCTAGGTCGCCTAACATCTCATCTTCAATAACAACATCCTTACGGTACTCTTCAAGCAAATTAGATAGCACAGGGCATTCTTCATGCTCATTGAGCACTTGAGAAATACACCATGCGGGGGTAGAGTCAAAAATTTGAAACTCCTGTTTGAGCTTGCGTATCTTTAGATGGCAAATTTGCTCAGCTTTAAAGCGCTGGCATACCGCGTCGTCATTGCAATCTTCCTCAGCTAAAGGAAACTCTAGCCACATCTTCTCGAGTACTACCTCACCACTATCACAAAACTGTGCTGCCAATGTTCTGAAGCCGATGCGGTAAATATTGTCTGCAACCTTTGTAGGAGTACTTATACGGTCATCTATAAGTACGAAGACCTCATGTTCCTCGCTTTCATACTGTTCAAAGAACTTTTCAAACATAGGTATATCCTTTTAAGGCAGCATTGTTGCTGCGTTATGTGGGCTTTGTGAAATGATTGCTTTTAGGCTGTGGTGGTGACTGACAGCTTAGTATGCTCACCTTAGATAAGAGAGTGAGCTTTTAATGTTCAGTGAAGTTAACATCACAGACACTCATTGTATAGCACGAATACTAAGCTAGTCACGGCTCAGGCATGCCCTGATTGGTCTGCTGTGATGTCAGGAGGTATTGTTCCGATTCTTGCCACTGTATTAATTTGAGAGGGCGCTTATTGTATCCCTAGAATATATCTATATCAGCACTGTAAATACCCGTGTTAACATTGCCTTCGACCTCGATAGTTTTTCCGCCCAAGTACTTGCGACTTTTTAATATTGCATAGAAGTAACCGTCTGCATTTATTTCTAGAAGACAAATATAAAGTGCAGAGGCAAATTGTCTTTCGGTTACTCTTTGAGGTGTTTCGCCTGATACATGGTTTCCGTATTCATCATACTCGTCACCATATTCATAGTGAAACATATCTTCTAAAAATTTGTTACCATCCTCGGTAAACATAGATGCTGCATACTTGCGCATCTTCTTGTCCCATGATTTACAATCAGCAACCATGGTTTTGGCAAGGCTGATAGCTTGTGGCCAGGACTTTCTATCTAATGCATCCACACGTAGCTGGAAAGCAATGAGCATGTTGCACCAGTTAAGGTCGCTCACTAATACGTCACTAAACCTGCTGAGCTTTAGTTCGCCTAGCACCTCATCGTCAATAACATCATCCTTATAGTACTCATCAAGCAAATTAGATAGCACAGGGCACTCTTCATTATCATTGAGAACTTGAGAAATACACCATTCGGGGGTAGAGCTTAGATCTTGACACTCCTTTTTCATCTTGCGTACCTTGAGCCTAAATAATTTTTCTGGCTCAAAGCGTTCGATTAACGCGTCGTTATTGCAATCTTCCTCAGCTACAGGCATGTCTAACCACATTTTCTTGGTTACTAACTCGCCACTATCACAAAACAACATAGCCATTGTTTGGATGGAGATTTCGTAGATATTAGTGTCCGCGTTCTTTGTAGGGTATCCTCTAGAATTACCTATAATTACAATGACCTCATGTTCCTCGCTTTCATACTGTTCAAAGAACTTTTCAAACATAGGTATATCCTTTTAAGGCAGCATTGATGCCGCGTTTTGTGGGCTTTGTGAAATGATTGCTTTTTAGGCTGTGGTGGTGACGTGCAGCTTAGTATGCTCACCCTTAGCTAAGAGAGTGAACTTTAAAAGTTCAGTAAAGTTAACATCACAGACACTCATTGTATAGCACTAATACTAAGCTAGTCATGGTCAAGGCATAAGCTGCAGTATGAGGTATTACAAGAGTATCTAAGTAGCGCTAGGCTTGCTTAACGTTGCTTCTAGAACATCAACCTCGCCTGTAAGTATGCCATCTTTTAGAGTACCTTCAACAGACATTGAAACATCGTAAATTAAGGTATTACAAGTTAATAGAGCAGTAAAACGTCCTGTACGACTAACCACTAACTGATATACGCGTATATCATCGGCTAATTGCTCTTCACTAATCAGTTCAGGTCTTAACTTATTAGGAGCACAGCCGCCGTTTTCATCACAAGAGCGCTTCTCACCTTCAAAATTAGCAAGTTGAGATTCATAGTCAGACTGTAATTTGAGGTTTAACTCGTCGGCGAACATAAAGCCTGCATATTCACGTAATTTCTTGTCCCATGATGGCCAACGACTTATCATGGTTTTAGCCGCCTTGGCTCCTTTTGTACATGATAATTTCTCAAATGAATCAAGATATAATGTGAGGTGGACGTCAATATTGTTGTACGTAATAAAGTTTTCAAACTCCATAAATACTTTATTGCACAGAAGTGTTCCTAGTACTTCATCGTGTACAATATAGCTCTGATACTCTTCAAACAGCTTTGATAGCTTGGGAGACTCGTCATGCTCTTGTAGCACTTGTCTAATACACCATGAGTGTAGAGGGTGTATTGCTCGACATTCTGCTTTGAGCTTGCTTATCTTGAGTCTGCAAATTTGACCATGCTTAAAGCGCTTAAATACTTTATCTTCCTTGCATTCTTTTTCAGACAAAGGTAGGTCTAAGTATAGAGCCTTACTCACTAGCTCACCGCTGTCACAAAACTCCATACCCATGGTTCCGATGCTTATGCCGCATTGAGCTTTACCAGGTAGTAAGTTCTGTGGCATGTAGACATCTTTGATTAGAGCTATGACCTCAAACTCTTCTCTTTCATACTTCTCGTAGAACTCTTCAAACATAGATTGTCCTCATAAATTGCTACTCATGCTAGCCATGATGACTCACAGAGCATGGCTAAGGCTACAAGATAGGCTCATCGAGAAGCCTTATCAAGGCTGTTGCTGCAGACAAGTTACTTCTTATTACGGAGTTGTATGACCTGTCCGATTTATCAAGGGGGCGGTTATTAGACACTCTTAGTCATCAATCTGAGCATCCTCAATACCATGTTTGACTGAGCCGCTTACAGTTATATAGCTATCGATAGCTAAGTCGTCGTAAACATAGTAAGCTACAAACTTTCCATCTATGAAGATATCAATGCTAGATAGTGACAGTTTGTCAGCAAACTCATCCTCAGTCAGCGTTTCAGGTTTTTCAACATAGTAGTCGCCATATTCATACTCATATGCAAGCTTTTCATTGGCTGCTTCAGTAAGCTCAGATGCGGCATAATCACGCATGTTGCGATCCCAAGTGTCGCACTCAAGTGCCATGCTCTTAGCAGCATTTAGATTCTTGGTCCAGGTATCTTTTGCAAAAGCATCGACTTCAAAGGAGATTTCGGTAGGTTCACCACACCAGTTAACCGTAGACACAAACATCTCAAAGTCTTTATCGAGCTTGCATGTGCCAAGCACATCATCTTCAAGTAGAACTTCCTTGTGGTACTCATCAAGCACACTATTAAGCTCAGGGCACTCTTCATGAGTACTAATCACATCAGATAGGCAGTACTGTGGGACATGATGGTCCTTTGCAAACTCATCTTTAAGCTTACGGATTTTTAACCTGCACACTTGTCCTTCTGAAAAGCGCATAAAGCCATTTTCATTAGACATATCATTTTCCTCTACAGGAAAGCGTAGATGCATGGTTCTTGTTTCAAGCTTACCGCTGTCACAAAAGAGAGCTCCCATCATCCTAGTTTCAATAGAGTGGTAACCGTAATGAATGTTACTGACGCAGCCTATAGAGCGACCCATAAGAGCGATGACCTCATGTTCCTCGCTTTCATACACATAGTAGAACCATTCACACATAGATTGTCCTTATAAATTGCTCCATCCCCGCGCAAGGGTGACTCATGCGAGCCTTGGGCAGAGGGCGATCCATAACGCCAGGGCCTCATCTGAGCCTTGGGCATAGGCCTAAGCCTAGGCATAGGCTAGTCGTGTAGACCGTTTAATTGGCGGTGTGTGCAGGCAAGAGGTCTATTATTTTCACTTGAAACGGCAAGGCAATTAAACCACAGACGAGGATTAAAACCCTAGGATCATGGGCTGGCATTTACAGTGGTGTTATCTGTCCTCGATATCGGCATCTTTGATGCCATCTTGCACAGAGCCAGTGACTGTTATAAAGCTGTCAAAAAATAAGTTGTCACAGTCAAAGTATGCTTTAAACGATCCATCTAAAGCGATATCTAACTTAACCATGGTCAGTCTGCTAGCAAAGTCCTCTTCGCTGAGCTCTTCAAACTCGCCTTCGTCTTCACTTATATCTAGATAATCACTCACGTCGTAGTCGCATCCATGCGTTTCATTATATGATTCGGTAAACTCATGGGCGGCATACTCGATCATTTTATCATCCCAAGAGACGCAATCGCTTACCAAGCTCTTAGCTGCAATTCGAGGCTTGGACCATGAGTCTTTGTCAAATGCATCGACATCTAAGCACAGCTCAATGGTTACACCGCACCATTTAACCTGTCCACGAAGCTTCTCAAAGTCTTTATCGAGAGTTAAAGTGCCAAGCACTTCATCTTGCAGCTCAACTTCATCTTGGTACTCTGCAAGCACTCTATTAAGCGCAGGGCAATCTTCATGAGCAACTAGCACTTCAGACAGAGCGTAGCGTGGGATATGACGTTGATCTGCAAAAGATTGACCGTAACGTGGGAGATAGCGTTGCTCTGCACACTCATCTTTGAGCTTACGGATCTTTAACCTGCACACTTGTCCTACTGCAAAGCGCTTATAGCCCTTGTCAGTAGGCACATCCTTATCGTCTGCAGGCCAGTGTAGATGCATAGCCCTGGTTACGAGCTTGCTAGTATCAGAGCTGTCGCAAAAGATAGCACCCATCATCACAGCATCAATAGAGTAGCATCCGCAATTATGCTCATAGCGGTAGCCTACACATCGGCCCATGAGAGCAATGACTTCATGCTCCTCACTTTCATACATATCGTAGAACTTTTCAAACATAGATATATCCTTACATAGCCCCAAAGATGGGAGCACTTTAAGTTGGAATTTGGTAAATAGTGTTAAACACTTATGCCTTCAAGGGCTTAAGCAAATGGCTTTGCTGAACTTGATAGTATTAGAACAGGCCATATTCGCAAGTAACGCTTCAAGAGCTGCTTCTTTTGCTAGCAAGAGAGCGCTATTAAGAACACCCTGACACAGCCTAGCTTATCGAGCAGCACATCATAGCAGCTCCTTAGGCCTTTATCAGCAGGAAAATGCAGATACTCGCGCTCTAGTGTAGATGAGCCAACCTCGGTAACTTTTATCACTCTTCTATCACTCAAGGGAGCTGCTATAGAGCTCTAGAGGCGCTGAAGGTCAGAAAGTGGTGAGTGTGCTTATGGGCTGTAGCAGGCTTGGAGCAAATGGCTGGCAGCTGTAGCTGCGCTAGAGTCGTAGCATTATCTCTAGCTGCAGCTAAGCTTATCAAGGAGTATGCGTAGGATGCATGATGCTACAGCCTACGCACGTTGATATAGAAAGGAACAGGATAGGCTTTGATAGGATGCTACAGGGAATGAGTCTAAGGTAACCTGGCTAGGCAAGGATGATTAGCCCTGAATATAGGCATCCTCAATACCTTTTTCAAGGGAGCCATTAATGGTGATGACGTGGCCTAAAAACATATCGTCATCATTATAGTAGGCAGTAAACTCACCATCAGCATTAACGCTTAGCTCAGTAATGTAGATGCGTGAGGCAAATTCCTCCTCGGTAATCTCGTCAGCTGATTCATCTGGGGATGGGACTTCGTCATCATCGTCCTCGTCATCATCTTCATCTTCTTCACGCCAGTCATTGGCAAGGTCGGTCAGCTCCTTAGCGGCAAACTCGCGCAATTGATCCTCAAAATACTCATCCTTGTTAATCAAGTCCTTAGCTGCGTTGAGAGCAAGTGTCCAAGTCCCCTGATCTTGAGCATCAACCTCTAAATAAAGAGTGATGATGTTGTCGAAAAAGTCAATATCACCTTCAAACATCTCTAAGTCTTTGTTGAGTACGAAAGTGCCAAGATCCTCATCTTCAAGTTCCACTTCCTTACGGTACTCCTCAAGTAAAGGCATAAGCTCTGGACAATTTTCGTCCATATTGAGAACTGCTACAACACATAAAGGTGGGGTAGGGAGGTTTGTACAATTCTCAGCTTTCATCTTACGCACTTTAATCTTGTACACAAGCTCTGGACAAAAGCGCCCAAAGCCCATAGTGCCATTATGCTCGTCCTCAGTGATAGGCCACACGAGAGTAACAGGAATATCTACAATCTCACCTGAGTCGCAATACTTAAGGCCAATAGTCGAGGCGCTCATTTCCCAGTACTTAAGCTTAGGATTAGTCGAGGCACCCGTGCACTTATTGATAAGAGCAAAAACCTCGTGCTCCTCAGTCTCATATTTTGCGTAAAAATCTTCAAACATAGACCTCTCCTTATGTGGGTCGGAAGCTAACCATATTGATTCTTAGAGATGAGCATACCACGTGATGCGGCCGATTTGATGGCAAGAGCTACTCTTTGTATGAGTGTACCACTAGATCAAGCACTTAGCATGCTATCGCCCCTTTAGAGCAAGCGTATCAATGAGCTCATCATAGCAGCTCCTTAGGCCTTTCTCAGCAGAAAAATGCAGGTACTCGCGCTCTAGTGTAGATAAGCCAAGCTAGGTAACTCCTATCACCCAAGGGATCTGCTATAGAGATCTAGAGGCGCTGAAGATCAGAACCTGGTAAGTTTGCCTATGGGCTGTAGCAGGCTTAGAGCAATTAACAGCAATAGCATGGTCAGCAGTAGCTACGCTAGGGTCGTAGAATTATCGATAGCTGCAGCTAAGCTTACCAAGGAGTATGCGTAGGATGCATGATGCTACAGCCTACGCACGTTGATATAGAATAGGATAGGAGAGTTTTAGATAGGCTGCTACAGCGTATGAAGCTTAGATTCCCATGCTAAGCAAGGATGATTAGTCCCGAAGATAGGCATCCTCAATACCCTTTTCAAGGGAGCCTTTGATGATGATTACGCGACCTAAAAACATGTCGTCATCATTGTAGAATGCAGTAAATTCTCCATCTGCATTAACGCTTAGCTCATCAATGTAGATGCGGCAGGCAAATTCCTTCTCACTAATTTCTTCAAGGTCACTTGGGGCATATAAAGATTCGTCATCGTAATCTTCTTCTTCACGATAATCATTGGCTAGATCGGTAAGCTCCTTAGCTGCAAACTCACACATTGGTTGATCCCAATATGCGCCCTTGCAAATCAAGGCTTTAGCAGCATTAAAAGCTTGTGTCCAAGTGTTCTTATCTAGGGCATCTACCTCTAAATAAAGAGTAAAGCGGGCACCACTATAGTCAACCTCACCCTCAAACAGATTTATGTCTTTGTAGAGTACGAGAGTGCCAAGATCCTCATCTTCAAGCACCACTTTCTTACGGTACTCCTCGAGTAAAGGCATGAGCTCTGGACAGTTTGCATGCTCATCGATCACTGACACAATACAGTAATGTGGAGCTAGGAGCTTTTGACAAAACTCAGCCTTCATCTTACGCACTTTGAGGGCGCAGACTTGTTCTTCAGCAAAGCGATCAAAGCTCATTTTGCCAGAGCGATCATCACCTGCTATAGGCCATGATAGGTGCACTGGAGTTGAGATGATTTCACCAGTGGCGCAAACCTTTAGCCCAATAGTCGAGGCAGTCATTTCCCAGAAATTAAGCCTAGTATTACTACATGTTCCAATGCAATTATTGATGATGGCAATTACTTCAAACTCTTCGGACTCGTATTTTGCGTAAAAAGCTTCAAGCATAGACTTCTCCTTATGTGGGCCTGCAGCTAACCATATTGAAACAAACAGATGACTATACCGCGTGATATAGCCGCTTTTATGGTTAGAGCTACTCTTTGTATGAGTGTTCCATTACCTCACGCACTTAGCATGCTGATGCTAGTAGTGCGTTTCATAAATACGGTAATTAAAAATTAAACATCTAACTCATCGAGTTTGTATCTCCATTTAGGAGCCACGGGAGCCTCATTTAT